>JAFWLR010000002.1 GCA_017510985.1 Candidatus Saccharimonadota bacterium
AACCCGTATGTATAGGGGTGAAAATCTTGTGGAAAAGTGGGGCGAGAAAATTTAAAAAAAGCTTAAAAAGTGTGTTGACATTAGGTTTATGGTTAGTTATAATGGAAGAGTTAAAAGGTCATATTTTAACACAAATATAAAATAATTCTGCTTAAGATGCAGAAAAAGGAGAAAAATAATATGAAAAAATCATTAATCGCGGGTGCAGGTGTAGCAGCATTGGCTATGGCAGCTGTGCCGTTTGCAGGGGTATTTGCTGTAGACGATACGGAAGTTGTTGATACTATTACTGTAACGATCAATGCAACCTGTTCGTTTGATAATGGGCAAAGCTCTTCGGCTGCGGATACTGCTTATACTGCAACTGTAGCTAACGGTGCTGAGGCTGCCTTCAACGCTAGTGGTGCGCACAAGTTTAACGTAACCTGCAACAACAATGATGGTTATGAGGTGACTGCTACTCCAACCAACCTCGTTGGTGAGACAGTAAGCACGAATAACATTCCTTACACTACTTCCTATAGTGCTTCTGGCACGGCTGGAATGTGGAGTGCAGCGGTTACTTCAAGCGATGTCACTGGTTCTGGCCTGACAAGCCCAGTCCCGGCTATTGATGCCCAAAGCCATGTGATTATTACTGAAGCTGGTCCTACTGATGGTTCTTCCTTCACTGTGACCTACAGTGCTTACGTTGGTACTGAGACACCAGCTGATACCTATGAAGGTACGATGACCTACGGTCTCTCTGCGCTTTAATCAGAGCTAGCAAAAATCCCCCCTGTACTAAAGGGGGGATTTTTTATGGGTTTGAATTTTGATTTTTGGGGTTTATTTTTATGAGGCGATATATTATAATATTAATATTAGAAAAGGAGGTTAATGAGTAAAAAGAAAAAAAACAATATTGCATGGATAGTAGTGTTGGTGGCGATAATAGTCAGCGCAGTGGCGGTGGTGGCTGTGATGTTAAATAGTGGTAGTTCTAGCGATATTGTCGTGAGTGGGGAGGGGGAAGTGGTTGGGTTAAAATGCAAGGATGATAAACTAACGCATATTGTGTTAACTCATGGTCACCCTACTTCATTTACAAATGAGATTGTAGCGAACTTTCAGAATGATAAATTAACATCTATTATGTATCAATATGATGGTGTTTATGGTTCTGAGAAAGAAGTAGAGGAGGCGGAGGCTTTTGCGGCAGCGGATTATAATACAATTTTAGCGAAGAATTATGGGGTGGATACTAATATATTCTCACATGTTTTTGTAAAAGATGGGAATGAATTACGGTTAACGATAAACGGGAAAGCAGATAAAGTTAATTCTAAAGTGGCATCATATTTTATGTTGGAACAAAGTGATTCTTTCCCTAAAACTTTGACTGCTATGAGAAAAGCGTATGAGAGCGTTGGGTTTTCTTGCGAGACAACAAAGTAAGTGATATAATAGAATTAATTAATAGGAGGTATATGAAGTATAGAAAAATAATGTTTAGCGTGGTGGGATTTGCCTTGGCGTTAGTTGGACTTGGCGGGTTATCTAGTGATGTGTCTGCGTTTTCGGTTACTCCGATGAAACAAACAATCACGCTGCAACCTGGCGATACGTATAGTGGTAGAGTCAGCTCTTTTGTGATGAATGAGGGTAATGGTGGCAAAACTACTTATTATGAGGCGTGGGTGGCACCACTCACCGTGGATGACGTAGACAATCATTATACGGGGGTGTTTAATAAGGCTAACGATTGGACGGATATAGTGAATTGGACGACGATATCAGATGGTGACGAGACGGCAAAGTATGACGAGAAGGTGACTGGCGTAATGGAACCGGGGGAGATGGTGGATTTCACCTATGCGGTGAATGTGCCTGAGGATGCTAGGGGTGGAGGGCAGTATTTTGCAATAGTAGTTCAGCAAATACCGGATCCGAATGCGAAAAATGAAGGAAATGTGGGTATTGCGGATTATATCCAGATTGCCTCGGTGGTATATGCTGAAGTAGCGGGTGATATTAACATATCGGGATCCATCACGAATAATAATATACCTGGGTTTTTGTTGAATCCTCCAATCACAGCGTCTTTCTTGGCTACAAATAGCGGGAATACGCATTCCGAGGTTACTTATTATATGCAAGTATTTCCGCTGTTTTCTGGTGAGGAAATATATACGACGGAAGAAAACCCCACTTCTGATTATGTGTTACCTGGAACGACGAGATATGTGCATCAGACTTGGGAAGATACGCCTTCGGTGGGGATATTTAGAGTAAAGCAAACGGTTTATTATGATTCATTAGAGAATGAACCTAGCGTGACTGAGAAGGTGGTGATTGTTTGCCCGATTTGGCTGCTATTTATTATCTTCTTTGTGATTGCGGCAATTATTATCTGGCTGGTGATGCGAGTGCGGGGGCGTAGGCAGGCCGCTAAGCGCAAAACTACCCACGCTACCGAAGCTAAAGACCACAGACCAGAAACCAAAGCAGAATAACCTCATATATAGTAAAAACAAACTCAAAATACCACCCCTTTAAGAGGTGGTATTTTGATCGATAGTAGATTGCTTTATTTTATAAAATTTCTTTAGGGGCGGTTTTGATATTTTTTGATGTTTTTTATAAAATAATGTTGATTTTTTGAAATTCGTCAGATATAATGAGATTAGATAATGTGAGGTTTTATAAAAAATGAGCGAAGAGAAAATACAAAAATACGGAGAGAGGCAAGTGCGGTCGGTGTGGGATGATTTGCGTGAAGAGTGGTGGTTTTCAGTGGTAGATGTAGTTGGGGTGTTGACGGAACAGCCGGATGTGAGGCATGCTGCAAAGTACTGGAGCGTGCTAAAAACGCGACTAAAAAAAGAAGGAAGTGAGTTGACTACAAATTGTAGTCAACTGAAAATGAGAGCAGATGACGGAAAGTATTATAAAACTGACGCAATGAATGTAGAGCAGATTTTGCGTTTGGTGCAGTCGATTCCATCTAAAAAGGCTGAGCCGTTCAAATTATGGCTGGCGAAAGTAGGAAATGAGCGGATAAATGAAACGATAGATCCGGAGTTAGCGATGAGCCGAGCGATGGAAACTTATCTTAAAAAAGGATATAGTGAGGAGTGGATTCGCCAGCGGTTGATGTCTATTAAGGTGCGAAATAATTTGACGAACGAATGGCGGAGTCGTGGAGTGAAAAAAGGGGCTGAATATGCGATTTTGACAGATGAAATTTCAAAAGCTTGGTCTGGCATGACGACTAAGGAATATAAAAATTATAAAGGGTTAAAGAAAGAGAACTTGCGAGATAATATGAGTGATCTTGAATTGGTATTGACAATGCTTTCTGAAGCGACGACGACAGAAATTGAAAAACAGAAGAATCCGCAGACTTTTGCGGAGCATAAAGAGGCGGCTAAGTCTGGTGGTGAAGCGGCGGGGGTAGCACGAAAGGCGGTAGAGGATCGAACAGGGCAAAAGGTGATTACTCCCAATAATGCAGAAAGGTTGAACCCGATGAAAGATTTGCTTGAGGGAGCAATAGAGGTGTAAGAGGAGGATGAAATGAGTTATTCAGAAATGTTGAAAGAGATAATAAAAGAATCGCATTGGACGCAAGAGCAGTTGGCGGCGAAGTTGGGGGTGAGCTTTGCGACGGTGAATTCGTGGATTAATGGGCGGACGGAACCACAGAAGTCATTAGCGCCGGAAATTCAAAAGTTGTATTTGGCGCAAGATGTAACTAACGAGCCGGAGCCGGTATATGTTACTTTAGTGAATGTAGAGCCAGGTGTGCGAGTGGGTGATTATGTGGTTTTAGAAAAAGATAGTGAGAATGATTATGATGATGAAGCTATTCGAGCATACTTAATGGATGATGATAGAGAACCAGTAATTTTAGAAAATACAGAAGAAGAGATAGATGATGCCGAAAATACGGATTGGAGCGACAAAATTGAAGCGATTAAGGTGTATATGGGGGTATCGCAAACTGATGGGTTTCCACGACCGATGCATGTAGCGAATTCGGTGAACACTGTAGTGCGGGGGACACGCTCGGCGGGTCGAATTTATGATAAATTTGATTATAAGGCACGGGCTCAAGTGATATTTGTAGCAAAAACTAGAGCGATTGCTAAAATAGTAAGCTGGAGTGTCTAGTGGAGACGAAATTTTGAAAAAAGTGGGAAAAAGTACTTGATTTTATGAAAAATGTTTGATATAATGGGGGAAGTTTAAAGCAAGTCGCGTGGAGCGACCTCTACAAAAAGGAAAAGGAAAGCGAGGGTTTGATGAGGTCGCTTTGAAGACTTTCAAAAAATCTTTACGGCAATCCCGTTTAACAATTTGGAACGATTAAAGATTTTAAAGACGGAACGAGCAATTGAATATCGAAAATCGTAGAGTTTGAACGGAATAAGAGTTTATTTTGTTTTTGAGACGATATATGATTTATTGAACATCGATTGCTGGTTAAGTCAATGCATAAAAAGGTAATTAAGGGCACTGATAGTGGATGCCTTGACAATCAATACCGATGAAGGCCGTAGGACTCTGCGATAAGCCTCGGGGATCTGAGAACGAGAAATGATCCGGGGATTGCCGAATGGGGA
>JAFWLR010000009.1 GCA_017510985.1 Candidatus Saccharimonadota bacterium
CAACTAAAGATTAATGGTATGGTAATTGCTGGCGAACTAGATGCTGCAAGAACTTATGGTGCAGCTACAGGAGCTAACTCAATCATCCCGGCTGAAATCATTAACTTTGATCCTACTTTATACCGCTTTGGTGGTGATGATAGGAATACTAACGAAGAAAGTGAAGAGAATGCAAGTCTTTACTTAGAGGTGACTTATAAAAAGGAATTGTCGCCGAGATATTAATTAACTTTGGGCGATAATTGCTGGGCGGTTATGACTTGTAATTTTGAAAAGCTTATGATAAGATTTTAATAGGAAGGAAAGAATGCCTGATAATAGTGGTACAGTAGCTGCTCCTGTGGGTACACCGACGCCGGTTTTGCCGAAGGTGGCGGTGGATGATAGTGCGGCGAAGCAAGACGCTTCGGTTGTGACTCCGGTGGAGCCAGCGACGGTTGCGGATTCGGCGGTAAAATTAACCACAATTGCGGATTCAGTAGCGAAGCCGGTGATAGATCCAGTAGTAAGCCCGGCAATAGATCCGGTGGTGACTCCGGTGGTATCAGGTGGCACTAAAGAAATTGATAAGAATAGAATGGTAGAGGATAAGGATATTCCGTTAGAAGTGGCGAAGAAAATTGGTGAGGCACATAATGTGTTGATTGCATTATCTTCTGATCCTTCAGTGGATGAGATGGCGGCGGCGATTGGATTATCATTGTACTTGGATAGATTGGGTAAAAGGGCAACAGCGATTTATTCGGGGCAAACGCCAAATGCTTTAGAATTTTTGAAACCAGAAGAAACCTTTGAGCCTACCGTGGACACTTTGCAAGATTTTGTGATAGCCTTAAACAAGGATAAGGCGGATCATTTGCGATATAAACTAGATGGGGATTTTGTAAAAATTTATATTACGCCATATAAATCTAGGGTAAGCGAAGAGGATTTGGATTTTTCTTATGGTGATTTTAATGTGGATTTGGTGCTAGCGCTAAATGTAGCAAATGGAACGGATCTAGATACGGCTTTAAGAGAGCATGGGCGAATTATGCATGATGCAGTAATCGTGAATATTACGACCGGAAATCCTGGTAAATTAGGAGAGATTGAATGGAGTAATAAAACTGCGAGTTCGGTGTCGGAAATGATTGCGAAACTATTATATAGTGCTAATAGTAGGGTAAAAATTGAAAAAGAGGAGGCAACGGCTTTCTTGACTGGGATCGTGGCGGCAACGGATAGGTTTTCGAATGCAAAAACTACACCGCAGACGATGGAAGTGGCGTCTAGATTAATGCAGTCGGGGGCTAATCAACAATTGGTGTCAAAAAACATTACGCCAGATATTGAAAATCAAATGCTAGGAATGATGGGTTCGGTGGGTTCGCTGGTGAGTGAGTCGGAAAAGGTAAAGGATAAGGATCCGACGAATTTGGATATTATACATGATGCAACAAGCGGTGCTGAAGATTCGGGCAATGCTGGTGTTGCTAGTGCTTCGAGTGACGCTGGTGCTTTGGGCAATGCTGGTGTTGCTAGTGCTTCGAGTGATGCTGGTGCTTCGAGTGATGTTGGTGTTTCGAGTGGTGCTGTTACTTCGAGTAATGTGGGGGGTGCGAGTGATGTGAGTGGTGCGGATGATGCGACTAGTATGACTGAGGCTAAGAAAGTAGATGATGGAGTAATGGGCAAGAATACTGACCTTTTGGATGATTTGAAAGCGGCGGAGGCAAGCTTGGCAATGACTGGAGCGGAAGCAGTGCCAGAGACAAAGAAAGATCCGTTAGAGATAGATAGTGCAAAAGTTGAAACGCCACAAGAGGTATCTAATGAGGTGGGCGGGATGAGTGCTGAGGATATTAAGGCGGATGATAGTGTGAATATGGAAAATCCGAGTAATGACTTTATTAGCGATAAGCCAGAAAAGGTGTTACAACCAGAGGGTGATTTTAGCAGTGCTGCGCTTGGGGGTGAAACGGATAAATATGGCAAGATGTTAGAAGATGCTCTGGGGGAGGCGAATGAAAGTAATAGGGTGATGGGTGGAATTGAGAACTCGGTGGGTAGTGTTGGTGGGTCAGAGGCGATAAACAGCGTTGATAATCCAGCCGCAATGGGGGCGCCATCAGTGCCAGTGAATCCAGAGATTAATGGAGTACCAGAGATTAATTATATGCCGATGCCGGGCGATACGGTGTTGCCACCACCACCAACGCCACCAATTGATATGAGCACGCCGATGACGGTGGATCCAGCAGCATCAACAACTTCGGTTGTTGGTGCGCCTAGTTCTGTGACTGGAACTGATACGGGTGTTACGGGGTCAGCAATACCGGGGACTGCTATGGGGATGGCCAATTATGCTAATCCTGGAGTAGTTGGTGGTGCGACTTTGCCGCCGGTGGCGCCAACTATGCCGGTTGCTCAAGCTGCTCCCGCTGCCCCTACGGTAGAACCTGCTGGTGCTATTCCGACAGCTGAGCCCGCATCAGATCCGAGTGCGTTTAAAATACCGGGGACGTAAGTGAACAAAATTCAAAATTAAAATAAAGACCTAAAAGGTCTTTCTTTTATTTTGTGGCGGAGCCGACGAGATTCGAACTCGCGACCTCTGCCGTGACAGGGCAGCGCTCTAACCAGCTGAGCTACGACTCCGTGGTAAATTGATTATATCGTAGCTTGCGGAAAATGTCAAGGTGTGATATAATGTGGGTAATATGGCTATTAAAGTTACAAGAAAAGATCAGGGGGAAGCAAATGAGAATATCATCCGGCGGTTTAACCGGAAGGTGCTACAGAGCGGAATGATGCCTCTAAAGAAGTCGCAAATGCGGTTTTCTAAGCCGATTTCAAAAAGAGAGCGACGATTGAAGGCGATCATTCGCGAACAGCGTAAGGCTGAAAAGACCGAGCGGATTAAATTAGGGCTTCGGTAAAAACCTCCCCGTTAAGGGGAGTTTTTTTGAGGAAGTATGTTAAAATAAGGTAAAGGAGAAAAATAAGATGATAGTATTATTTGGTATGGCAGGATCTGGTAAAGGTACACAAGGAAAGGCACTTAGTGAAATTTTTGGTTGGCGGTGGCTATCGGTGGGGGATGTAATTCGACGGACGGGAGCTTACGCAGAACTAACTAATAAAGGTAAGTTGATTCCGGATGAAGATGTGATAAAACTAATGGATAAAGAAATTGCGCTGACGGAAGACGAAGGGTTTGATGTGATATTGGATGGTTATCCGCGGGATGAGATACAGGCAGAGTATGTTGTAAAAAATATGAAAGAAAAAATTGATGGGGCAATAGTATTGGACGTGCCAAAAGATGAGTTGTTTGCACGACTAGAATTAAGAGCACGAGATGATGATAAAGAACGCTCTAGTATAGAACGAAGATTTGAAATATATGAGCAGAATATTTTGCCGATTTTTGAGTTATTTGAGAGCGCTGGGATACCGGTAGTGCATGTAGATGGTGTGGGTGATGTGGGGGAGGTGACTGATAGATTAGTGGAGGTGGTAGAAAGATTGGACCCGAATGCTACGGAGCAGACGGACGATGTAAATGGTGGAGAGATTGAGCAAAGTTATGGTGAATAAAGAAAACAGTACAGCGGCGGAATTAGCAGAAAAAATTGTCGCGATGCGAGAGGGCGGCAAAATAATGGGGGATCTTTTCAGGGATTTGAAGAGATATGTACAACCAGGGATGACTGGAATTGAGGTAGATGGGTGGGTGCGGCAGGAAATTATTAAGCGAGGGGCAGGAGTAGCGTATGATCAATTGGAAGAGGAATTTCCAGGAGCGATTTGTATTTCGGTGAACGATGAATTAGTGCATGGAGCACCGTCTGATGAAATATTGGAGGTGGGCGATAAAGTTTCGTTTGATTTGGTGATTGAATATAAGGGGTATTATGTAGATGCGGCATTTACGATGCTGGTGGGAGGTGAAGGGTCGCCGGCGGTGAAAAAAATGATTTCGGTTACGGAATCGGCTTTATGGGAAGGGATTGAACAAGTAAGGCCAGGGGCGCATGTTGGTGACATTGGACATGCGGTGGAAAAAGTTTTGCGTAAAGGGCATCTAGGGGTGATTGAGAATTATATTGGACACGGAATTGATAAAAAGATGCACCAGGCGCCAGAGGTGCCGAATTATGGGCGCAAAGGTACTGGATATAAGTTGGTGGAGGGGGATACGATTTGTATTGAACCAATGTCGTGCTTGGGTAAACCAGCTAATTATGTGGATAAAGATGATGGGTGGAGTGTAAAGATGAAAGATGGATCAATCGGTTGCCACTGTGAACATACGATTTTAGTAACAAGTGACGGGTATGAGGTTTTAACTGCTTAAAAGTTATGGTATAATGAAAATATGGATGAAAATAAACGTTTTGTAACGGGTTTAGATGTAGGTACAGAAAATGTGCGAGCGGTAATTGCGACGGTGAACAAAGATGGTGAGTTTGCGATTGTGGGATATAATGAAGGTAAATCGGGTGGAATGCGAAAAGGGATTCCGGCAAATTTGACTGGCCCGGCCGAAGCAATAGACAAAATGCTAGGGGATGCAGAGCGAATGGGGGGAGTGGATGTAAGAAATGCGTATGTGTCTATAAATGGTTCGACGGTGATGTCTACTTTGTCTTCGGGTATGATAGCAGTGGGGGCGGCGGAACACGAGATTACCGGCGAAGATATTATGCGAGTAGAAGATGTGGCAGTGTCGGGCAGGATTCCGGCGAATCGGGATGTGCTAGATGTGGTGCCGTTAGAGTACGCTTTGGATGGACAAGGTGGAATAAAAGATCCGCTGGGTATGGCAGGGGCACGGTTAGAAATGCGGGCCTTAGTAATATCGGCACTCACACCTAATTGTGAAAATTTGCGGAGAGCAATGATGGCGGCAGATGTGAAAGCTGAAAGATTGGTGCCTTCGGTAGTAGCGGCGGCAAAGGCTGTACTTTCTGATCGGCAACGGGAGAATGGTGTGGCGGTAGTAGATATGGGGGCGGCAACAACTTCGGTGGCAGTATATGAAGAGGGTGACTTACAATATGTAGGAGTGGTGCCGGCGGGGTCTAATAATGTAACTAATGATTTGGCGATAGTATTAGCAATTGACCCGGATTTGGCAGAAGAAATTAAAACGCGGTTTATTACGGGAGACTTTGATTCAGAAAAAAGTGTAGCAATTAAGGTAGGGAAAAATGGAGAAAGAACGTTTGAGCGGAAGGAAGTAGAAGAAGTAGTAAAGGCTAGACTTACGGAAATTTTTGGTGAAGTACGAAAAAAACTGAAGGCTGCGAAATATGATCAGCGGTTACCAGAAGGAATAGTGCTAGTAGGTGGTGGGGCGAAAATGCGAGATATTGAATTGTTTGCGAAGCAAATATTAGAGGCAGCGGTAAAAATAGGTGCACCGACGGGCTTGAGGGGAGTGGCAGATGCGGTAGAAAAAACGGAGTTTGCGACGGCGGTGGGTCTTGTGATGTTAGCGGCGGAGGATGGGCAATATGGTGAGGCTACTTCTAGTAAAAAAGGACTGAAGAAAGTGGGGAAAAATAAGGGTGAGAAAAAATCGGGGTTGTTTAAGAAGATATTTTCGAAGTTTTAGGTAATTAAAAATAAAATAACACCTGTTAGGGAGGTGTTATTTTAGCGACCATTTTTGAGGCGCGGATGTTGGCGCTTGTCGCTGTGTTTGTGATTATTGTTGCGGTTTTGTTTAGAAACCGGTTTCATTTTGAACTTTCTTGCCATAGAGTAATTATAACATAAAAATGGCGAAAAGGACAGAATAAAGATGTCGCTCGCTCCGCTTGTTCCATTCGAACCTTAATTTACTGGCGGAAAGGAGGAGATTCGAACTCCTGAAAGCCTTTCGACTTTGCTGGTTTTCAAGACCAGTGCTTTAAACCACTCGGCCACCTTTCCGCCTATTATTTTATCATATTTAGCGGTATTTTTTAAATGTTTGTGGTAAAATAGTAGTAGATAGGTCATATTAAAATAATTGGTGGGCGGAGGAGGTCGCCAGAAAAAATGAAAAATAAAAAATGTAAATATATTTTTGTGACGGGGGGAGTATTGTCGGGGGTAGGCAAGGGAATTACTGCAGCTTCGATGGGGGCGATTTTGAAAGCCAAGGGCTATAAAGTAACAATGCAAAAGTGTGATCCGTATCTTAATGTAGATGCGGGTCTTTTGAACCCAGTTGAACACGGAGAATGTTATGTGACGCATGATGGAGTGGAGACGGATTTGGATCTTGGACATTATGAAAGATTTTTAGATTTTGAGACTAATAAGTATTCAATTACATTATCGGGGTCAATTTATAAAGAGTTAATTGAGCGTGAGCGTTCTGGTGGGTTTCATGGTAAGACGGTACAATTAGTGCCGCATTTTACGGGATTAGTGTGTGAAAAAATTGAAAAAGCTTCGGAAAATTCTGATATACATATTGTAGAAATTGGTGGGACGATTGGTGATTATGAGGGTTTGCCGTTTGTAGAAGCGATTCGGCTGTTTGCTAATAAGGTGGGACGAAATAATTGCCTTTATGTTTCGGTGGTGTATGTGCCGTTTATTCATACATCGAATGAATTGAAAACTAAACCGGCGCAAAATGCGTTGAAAGATTTACGGGGGTTTGGGATTATTCCGGATATTGTGTGTGTAAGGACGGAAGAACCATGCCCTAGAGCAATTTGCGAGAAGATTGCGGCTTTTTCGGGAATTCGGCCGGAGGCGGTACTTAATTTGCCAGATATTGAGAGTGTATATGATGTGCCGTTTAATGTACTAAAATCAGGTGTGTTAGAAATTTTGGATGATTTTGTAGGAAGCAAGAAAGAGCCCGATATGTCTGGATGGAAAGAATTTTCGAGACGACGCAATAAAAAATATTCTAAAACAGTAAAAGTGGGGTTGGTAGCGAAATATGTAGGGAATGATGATACTTATATGTGCGTGACGGAGGCTCTTAAGGCAGCGGCGGCGTGGAATGGGGTAAATTTAGATCTAAAGTGGCTAAATGCGGAAAAAGTGACAAAGAAAGATTTGGATTTGGTAGATGGTATTGTAGTGCCGGGGGGATTTGGTGAGCGTGGGGCGGAAGGTAAAATTAGGGCGGCAACGTACGCATTAGAAAATAATAAACCGTATTTGGGATTGTGTTTAGGTTTGCAGGTAGCGTGTGTGGCAGCAGCAAGAATTGGTGGAGTGAAGAAGGCTACTTCGGAAGAGTTTGGGGCTTCGGAAAAAGATGGGAACAATGTAATATATATTATGGACGACCAAAAGGGTAAAGAATCTACTGGTGGTACGATGCGATTAGGTGACTATGCGGCTTATTTGATGCCAAGATCTAAAACTATCAAGATGTATAAAAAGTACTTGTTTGGTAAAGAGAAGAAGGCAGGTTATGAGGTGGTAGAGCGACATCGACACCGTTACGAGGTGAATCAAAAATTCTTGCCGGAAATGGAAAAAGGCGGTATTACGGTGGCGGGGTTATCTCCGGATGGTAAATTGGTGGAGTTTGTTGAAGCGCCAAAATGTAAGTTTTTTGTGGCGACACAGGCGCATCCAGAATTTAAATCACGACCGCTAGATGTACACCCACTATTTATGGAATTTATTCGGAGCCTCAAGTAGCATCTTTGGTTTTAATAAGATGGTAGATGGGGTGGAATTTATTGGGTTGGAGTTTGGTTGAAATTTAAAAGGTTATGATATAATTTAGTTATGGATGAAAAAGAAATTCAATTGAAGCGACGCGAGAACGAAGAACAGGCAACGGCGGGGCGAGCGCGGATTTTGGGTATGCCGTATTTAGATACACGGCAGTTTGAGAATGAAATTGGGTTAGTGCCGGATTTGTTAGATGTTGCGCAGATGCACCGAGATTTTATTATTCCTTTGCAGCGAGGTGGAGGTGAAGAACATTACCAGTTTATGGTGACTTCACGGACGCCAAGATCAGTGATAGATAAAATGCGGCAAGAATATACGAATGAGGGTGAGAAAGCAGATTTCTTTTTGATTTCGGGGTCGGCATATAAAGTATTTATGTTGCGTTATGATCCGCCACAAGTGATTCAGTATGATGATATTAAAATTGCGGGGGAGGGGGATTCAGAAACGATTGCTTCAGTGTCTAAGACATTGAATATGGTATCGACGGATAAGGTGTTTGATTTTCTGATTGACCAAGCGGATAAGCTTTCGGCGAGCGATATTCATATTGAAAATTTGCGGGGGGAGATTAGAATTCGAATGCGGGTGGATGGTATTTTGCACCCGGTGGCGAATATTGATAAAGATCGATACCGGATTTTTATGGGGGAACTAAGTTCGCGAGCGAATGTGTCGATGGCATCAAACAAGCCGCAGTCGGGACATATGCAAAAAGAGATACACCGAGATGGGGCTTCGCATTTATTGAATATTCGGGTGGAAACAATCCCGACGATGTATGGGCAAGATGCAGTGTTGCGCTTGTTTAATTTTGATGAGTCTTTATTGAATTTGGATTTGTTGGGGTTGAGCGAAGAAGAGCGTGCCGAAATAAATGAAGTGATTTCGCATCCACGGGGACTGGTGCTAATGGTGGGGCCGACGGGATCGGGTAAATCTACAACGTTGTATTCGATGTTAAATGCGTTAAATACACCAGATCGGAAAATTATTACTTTGGAAGATCCGATTGAATATGGGATTACAGGGATTTCACAGATTCCGGTACATACAAATGATGGGGGATCGTTTGCGGAAGGATTGCGCTCGGTTTTGCGGCTAGATCCGGATGTGGTGATGGTGGGTGAAATTCGGGATGCGGATACGGCTAAGACGGCGATCCAAGCTTCAATTACGGGGCATTTGGTGTTGTCATCGTTTCATGCTAATTCAACTGCGGCTGCATTTTCTAGGATGATTGATTTGATTGGCGTAAATCCGATATTTTCTTCGTCGATTCGATTAGTGGTGGCGCAGAGATTAGTACGAAAATTATCAGAGTCTAGGCGAGAACGGCCGGCGACAGAGGCGGAAATTAAATATGTGCGAGACGTTTTGGCTGGGGTGCCGGAGGATAAATTAGCGGGAGTAAACTTAGATGAAGTGCGGTTGTGGGACCCAGTGGTAACGCCCGACGATCCATTTGGTTATTCGGGACGGACGGTGATTATGGAGCAACTAGTGGTGTCGGAAGATATTCAAGCGTTTATTCGGGGGGATGTGGCGGATGCAGATGCGACGGAAATTGAGAAGGTGGCAAAGAGGAATGGGATGTTGACTTTGGAGCAAAAGGGGGTGTTGGCAGCGCTAAGGGGCGAGACGACTTTGGAAGAAGTGTCACGTGTGATTTAACGTCGGATTGTAGTTTTTGCTAGGTTTTGAAATTATGTAGTACGGACGCAGCGGATATATTGGTTTATCCATACTCCTGATACATAGCCGTCGAAAGGTCTTACGGTGTTGTTTTTATAATTTATGGTGTATCGGTAATTTGAATTTCCGTTCCAAATAGTTGAAGCCCACCAAATACTATAAATTGTAGTGTCTTGAAGATCCTTTGCTGTACCAACCCAACCCCCATAAATAGGCGAAAAAGTGGTAGCATTGGTGGGTGAATATTGAGTAGTGAGGCCGTATATATTGCCACTGATTGAACCATCCGTGGAATAGGTTGGTAAATGCCAGTTGGTTGGGCAAATGTCTTGTGTTGTATTGGTGTCACTACAATAATCGCAGGTTCGTCCAGATGCGGCAAAAAAGTTATAGTAGATGCCGACTTGTTTTGCGGTATATCCTAAACTGCTCATAGATTCTAAGTCATTAGTGGTAGGTATGTAATAACTGGAAGAGTCAAGAGAAATACTTTCGGCGCTAAAGTTTGACCCTTCGCCAAGAATAGTACCTTCTGGATAGCCTTCGGTATGAGTAATCCTCAAGTTTTGCGTCATCCAACAAGCACCATTAATGTATCTAACTGTATAATCATTTCCGTCACGATAATCATAAACTGTATAGTTATTATCATTAGCTAAGGTTTGACATAAGGCATTAGTAAAGTTTTGCATATAGTATCTTATTTCTACATTACCTACGGCAGTAAAGTTGATTTGATTAGTATAATTACCAGCAGCTTGAATATTACTAGCTTTAGCACCTATTTTGAATTTAACATCATCATTGGCTGGAATATACTTTTCTTTTAAAGTAGTGCCAGCGCTTGTATAGACTGGTAAACCACTATAGTTAGCCCAACTAGTACCATTGTTAGTAGAATAACTATAACCCCAAGTATTATCGCTAAAGCTAGTAAGACTAGGTAAACTATCACTAGGCAGTAAGCTAGTAAACTTATCACTTAAATCACTATGAACTAAATCATTGGCATTATAGTCTAAGGAACCACTATAATCACTACTACCAGCTGTAGCAGTAAGAGTATAACCTGCCACATTGTTAGTAGTAACATTAACATTGATTACATTACTATCACTACCACTACCAGGAGCTAGTTCATCTATCACTAAGTCACCTGAGACCGAAACACTAATGGAAGGGCTAATGGTGAAGTTGACTTCAGCAGAGCTGCTGTATTCTAAAGCAAAAGTAGGAACACTGATAAAGCTGAACAAGCCAATTAAGCAAAATATCCAAATAATGCTTTGAGGGAACTCTCGCAGGCTGCTGCCGAGAGTGTAGGACGCCGAGCCCTGTAAAGACAGGCGCGAGGACGTCCGGTCCCGAAAAGTATTATTTGGATATCTTACTATTTTAGTTGTTTTTGCCTTCATTATTGCCTCGCTTTGCCTTTTTAGTTTCTTGAGGTGCCGTTTATGCAAAAGGCGTATACAAAAACGGCACCGCAGGTGCTATAAACCGATAATTCGTATTAGCTTTTGGCCAATCGAACAACGACTTCCTGTGGTGCCGTTTTTATGTTCGATCGGTCGGTATAAAAATCGCCAATACGTAATTATCAATTTATAGCAATTTTATTATATCATATTTTGAGTTGGTTGTGGGAAATTATTTTTTGGATGTGTGATATAATGGTGAGTATGAGTGAAAAAGTTGTATCGGATTATAATGGCTATGATTACAAGACGGAGTTTTGGGAGAAGGTTGACCGGGAGTATGAGGACCAGGCGGACCGGATGGCGATACGGAAGTTATTGCCGAAACGAATGGAAAAATTTGCAGATATTGGTGGGGGATATGGGCGACTCGCGAATGAATATTTAAAGCGAGCACGGAAGGTATATTTGTTTGATTATTCAAAATCGGAGTTGAAGCAAGCTAAGGAAATTTACGGTGAGAAGATTGAGACGAAGGCGGGGGATATTTATAAGTTGCCTTTTCGTGATAACGAGTTAGATGGATTGATGATGGTACGGGTGACGCATCATTTAAAGTATTTGGACAAAGCGATAGCGGAACTCTATCGGGTGTTGAAACCAGGTGGAGTAGCAGTAATAGAGGTGGCGAATAAGCGGACTTTACCAAAAATTGCGCGGTATGTGACGGGGCGGAGCAAAGTGAATCCGTTTGATCGTGAAGTGGCAAATTATAAGGAAATTTCGGCAGATGGGTTTTATAATTACCATCCTAAGTATGTAGAAGAGATTTTTGAAAAGATTGGGTTTAAGCAAGAGAAAGTATTATCGGTGTCTAATTTTCGAAGTAAAGGACTGAAGAAAATATTTGGAACGAAAAATTTAGTGAAGATGGAAGATAAGGCACAAAGAGCCTTAGCGGGAATTAGATTTGCGCCATCAATATATTATAAGTTGCGCAAACCAGAAGATTAGGGTATAATATAATAGTTAGTTGGCGGGGCCATCGTTCAACGGATAGGACATATCCCCTCTAAGGATACAATGTAGGTTCGATTCCTACTGGCCCTACCATTTTTTGTGGTATAATGAAAATATGAAAAATATTGTGGAAATTAAGCATTTTAAAATGCAGTTTGGGCGAAAGACCGTGATTCGTGATCTTAGCTTTGAGGTGCGAGAGGGTGAGATTTTTGGATTTTTGGGTTCGAACGGTTCGGGGAAAACGACAACTGTGCGAACTTTGCTAGGTTTGTATCAGCCGACAAGTGGGGAATTATTGATTGCTGGTAAAAAATATGAGCCAGAAGATGTTGGTGTTGTTGTAGGGTATTTGCCGGAAGAGCGAGGACTATATCGTAAAGAGTCGGTGATTGATACGATGGTGTATTTTGGTGAGCTGAAAGGTCTAAAGAATGCGCGGGAGTGGTCTCTAAAATATTTGAAGCGGGTGGGGTTAATTGATAAAGCTGATGAAAGAGTGGAAAAATTGTCGGGTGGGCAACAGCAGAAGGTGCAGCTGGGAATTACGATTATGAATAATCCGAAGCTTTTGATTTTGGATGAACCGACGAAAGGGTTTGATCCGGTAAATCGGCGACTGCTAATGGATATTATTGACGAGGAGCATGAGAAAGGTTGTGCGATAATTATGATTACGCACTATATGGACGAGGTAGAGAGGTTATGCGATAGAGCAATTCTGTTAAAAGATGGGGTTTCGAGAGCCTATGGGGCAATTGAAGAAATTAGAAAAGAGTTTGGCGGGAAATCGCTAGACCAGATTTTTATAGATGTATATGGGGAGGAAGAAAATGAATAAATCAACACTCAAAGTAGCAAAATTTGAAATTATGCGGCAGGTGAAGAAATGGTCATTCTGGTTGGCCGTTTTGGCAATGCCAGTACTAATTGGCGTGGGGCTTTTGATCAGCGTACTAGTAAGTGCACCACAAGAAGCGCCGACGGTGGACGAAAGTACTAAGATTGCGATTACAGATGAAGCGGGGATTTTGCCGAAAGACAATCCGTTTAATTTGTACGAAACGAAGGAGGCTGGAATTGAAGCGGTGAAGGAAGAGAAGATAGATTTATATTATTATATTCCAGCGGATTTTGTGGAGACGAAAAAGGCGGAGGCTTATCGGATACAAGATGGGTTAGGATTGTTTGACCAACAGACAGAGGCGTTGAAGGCGATTTTGGCAGAATATGTAAAAAATGAAGTAACAGACCTTGAAACTTTGGCTTTGACTGGAGGATATACAATAGATGATATAAAATTTACTTCGGACGGGGAGACTTCAAATGCGATAGGTAGAGCAATTATACCAGCGGTTTTTGTAGTGGCATTCTTTATCTTTGTTTGTGTGTTTGGTAACCGTATGTTAATGACAGTAGTAGAAGAGAAAGAAAACCGAGTAAGTGAGATGATTTTGACGGCGGTGTCAGCAAAACATTTGATAGTGGGGAAGATTTTGGCGCTATTAGTACTGGGAATGATTCAAATAGCAGTGCTATTTATTCCGTTGGTGATTTTTGCAATAGTGAGTAGCGGAAGTGAAATGATGAATACGATTTTAAATATGATTGTAGTAGATCCAATGAGTTTGATTAGTTGTATTGTATTATTTATCTTTTCGATTTTGTTGTTTGCGGGATTTTGTACATATATTGGAGCAATTACACCAACGGCAAAAGATGCGGCACAGTTTATTGGGCCAATTATTATTGGCGTGGTGCTACCGTTTTACTTTATGCAATTAATGTTAAGTGGAGAAGTAAATGGGCTGGTGGAATTCTTGACTTATTTCCCATTGTCAGCTCCGATTGCGTTGATGGGGCGAGTGGCGGTAGGTTCAATTAGCACGCCAGGATTAATTATTGGAATTATAGAGTTAGTAGTGCTATCGGTAGTTGCAATTAGATTGACAGTTAAAACTTTTCAGAAAAATGCAATTAATTTTTCGGTAGCTTTGCCGAAGTTTTTGAAGAAATAATTATTTAATAGAAGGGGTTTTGAAAATAAATTTAGTGGAGGTGGCAGAAGAGTTTTGGTAGTGATGATAACTTTTGGCGGCATTAACGGTGGCGCGGGCGTTTGTAGTGAAGTTGGCTAAATCTTGATTGGCGAAGTTGACGAGTCGATCGATGCCAGAAGATTTGAAGGTTTGGAGTCCGGAGTTTAAAGCCTGAGAGCCGGTGGCAAGTTGGTTGGCACCGGAAGCGAGAGTATCTACGCCGGTTTTGAGCTCGGTAGTGCCGGCGAGAAGTTGGTTGGCACCGGTGGTAAGTTGGTTGGCGCCGGAAGTAGCCTGTGCGACGCTATCCGTGTAGGATATAAGGCCAGTGTAAAATTCGTTATAATTATTATAAGAAGCTTGGGCGGTAGAGAGGGAAGTAATGCTGGTAGAGAGAGTGGCGATTTTGGCTTCGACGATGGCGTGCTCAGTGGGGTCGGTGATGTAGGGGAGTTGTTGTTCGAGTTGAGTTTTCATGATAGTGAGTAGGTTAATGATTGCTGGTAAGGAGGTGGCGTAATTGTCGATAGTGAGTGGGAAAGCAATGCCATATTGAGTGATGGCGGTAACGAGTTCGGCGTTGGCTGTGATAGCGGAATTGGATTGAGCGAGGAGACCATTAAAAGTTTGAGCGGCGCCGTTGATGAGGCTAGCATTGTAGCTAGTAAGTTCGGTAAGACCAGCGGAAAGTTCAGCGGTGCCGGTAGCGAGTTGGTTGGCACCGGCGTTAAGAGCTTCGGCGCCGATTTGCAGATTTTTGACACCAGTGGCAAGGGATTCGATACCGTTAGTTAGGCTGGTAGAGCCGGTGATGATTTGGTCGAGGCCGCTTGAAAGTTGATTGATGGAGTTGACTAAATCGTCTATGGTGTTGAGCTTGGAAGTGTCTAAGTCGGCGAGGATTTGGTTGGTGGCAAAAGTGTAAGTGTTACCAAGTTCAAAATTGGTGACATCGGCTTCGAGAATGAAAGATTCAGGCAACAAATCGATGCCAAGATTATAGTTTAAGCCCGCAAGACTGTAGCCGAGAATAGTATAATTATTGTTTTCGGAAATGACTTTGCCGTTATTTAGTGTAATGTTATTAAATTTGGTGTTATCTAGGGTTAGACCAGTAATGACGAGAAAAGGAACAAGTTTATTTTGATATTCCTTGGTGGCAATATAATCGAAAGTGATTTTAACGTGACCAGACTTGTCGGCAAGGTCGGTGGCGGAAATTTCGGAGCCATCTAGGTAATATTTGATATTGAGGCTTAAAGGTAAAGGTTCGGTGGTGGTGGCAAGGGTGCTGCCGACAAAAGTTTTATTGGCGGTGCCGTCGGGATTGGTAATGACATAGACGCTTTCTTCTTTGGGGCCGAGTTGACTGAGCGGATTTTTGGCGAGCTCATTGGTGGCGGCAAGAAGTTTTTGCGAATTATCGTTGGTAGCGTTGGCGCTGCTGATGACAAGTGTAAGCCCACTACTAACAAGTAGAGTAGCAATCAAAGTTGATAAGAAAATTTTGTGGTTTTTCATTTATTTAGATCCTTTCTTGACTAATTTTTTCATACCGAGGGTAGTGCGAATAATGAGGGGGTCGGCGAGAATAAGGAGGGAAGGTAAAATGGTGGGCACAGCAATGATGCTAATGATGGCGCCGCGAGCAATGAGGGAAGTAAGGGAGCTAATCATATCAACGTTACAATAGAGGCTGACGCCAAAAGTAGCGGCAAAGAGCCCAAGGCCAGAAACTAAGATAGAGGGAATAGAAGTACGGATAGCTATGCGGGCGGCGGTGCGTTTATCGTTGCCGGCGAGGCGTTCGCGTTTATAGCGAGTAGTAAGAAGAATAGTGTAGTCAATAGTGGCACCGAGTTGAATGGTGCTAATACAAATAGGTGCGATGAAAGAAAGTTGGTTATTGGTGTAGAAAGGTAAACCGAGGTTGATAAAAATAGCGGATTCGATTACGGCAATGAGAATAAAAGGTAGGGAAAGGCTACCGGTAACCAGAGCGATAATAATGAAAATGGCAATAATAGAAATGGTGTTGACTGTCTGAAAATCGGTGGAAGTCACGGTAATCATGTCTTGAGTAAGACTGGATTCGCCGACTAGGAGGGCACTATCATCATAGGATTTGATGGTAGTGTTGATGTTTTCGATTTGATTGGCGATTTCATCCGTAGCATTTTTGTATTCAGAAACGACGAGAGTGAGCTCCCACTTGTCACTTTTTAAAGTATCGGCAACGGAGCTAGGAAGAATGTCGAAGGGGATTTCCCCATTTGTGAGAGCTTCGAAATTAAGAACGGATTTAACGCCGGTGATTTGTTCTAGATCATTAGTAAGAGCGACGGCTTGGTCGGGTGCAAGGTTGGCGTCGGTGAGAATCATATGGACGTTGGAAAGGCCAAAGTTTTCACTTAATTTTTGATTGGCGATGGCGAAATCCATATCGGAAGGAAGAGAACTGGCAATTTCGTAATAGACGTTTTCGTTGGTTTTTTGATAGCCATAAAGGAAAGGTGGGATGAGGGCGACGAAGAGAATAATAAAGACGGGAAAGAACTTGACGATTTTGCTGCTTAGCCATTTGAAACTGGACATAATAGAACGGTGGTCAAATTTTTCAAGTTTATTGCCAAAGATAAGGATAAGGGCGGGGAGGACGGTGACGGAGCCGATGACGCCAAGTAAGACGCCCTTTGCCATAACGAGACCTAGATCTAGCCCGAGAGTGAAAGTCATAAAACAGAGAGCAATAAAGCCAGCGATAGTGGTGGCAGAAGAGCCGAGAACGGAGCTAAAGGTGGCCTTGATAGCCTCTGCCATAGCTTGGTGGCGGGCGGTTTCGCTATGCTGTTTGGATTTAGCGAGATGTTCGCGGTAAGAGTGCCAGAGGAAAATAGAGTAGTCCATAGTTACAGCGAGTTGGAGGACGGCGGCAAGGGCTTTGGTGATATAAGAGATTTCGCCAAACATAAAGTTGGTACCGAGGTTGATGAGAATCATAATGCCGATGCTGGCGAGGAAAATGAAGGGAATCAGCCAGTTATCTAGGAGGATGAGCATAACGAGGAGGGCAAGAGCGACAGCGATAGCGGTGTAAATAGGCTCTTCGGTTTCGGTGAGATGACGGAGGTCGGTAACCATAGCTGAAGCACCAGAAACAAAGCCGTGACCATCTAAAATTTGGCGGATGTCAGTAATAGCGGTAATAGTTTCGTCGGCGGAGGTGGAAGTGTCAAAGAAAACGGCAATGAGGGATTCGTTGCCCTGACGAAAGGTATCGTAAATATTGTCGGGGAGGAGTTCGGAGGGAAAATTGGCACTTTCTAGGTTGCCGAGGCCGAGGGCGGTATCAACGTGGTCGACTTTGGAGATTTCTTGAATAAGGGTAGACTCGGTGCTGTCGTCGATATCCTCAGTAATAATCATAGAAAAAGCACCTTTGTGGAAACTATCTAAGAGTTCTTGTTGGCCCTGGACGGTTTCCATACTGTCGGGAAGATAATTAAGCATATCATAATTAACGCGGGTGTTTAAGAAACCTACGAGACAGGGGATTAGAAGCGCTACGGCGAGTGCCAAAATCCATTTATGATATTTAACGACAAACTTTCCCATAAAATTATCCTTTTGTCAATTATAACACTAGGGGTGGAAAAAGTAAAATGGTTGTGGTTAAATAGCTGCTTTTAAAAACTTACTCGCTAGATGGGAGCGGTGCTACACAACGCACCGATAACCCGCTGCCGCGATAGGTCACGCCCGAGGGGTATAGTTCGCTAGAATAGAAGTACAGGAAGTACGCGTTAGTACCCGAGGTAGCTATAGTACTAGACCAATAGAGGCCGCGACCGGTAGAGTAGTATAGTGTAGTACCGTTAACGTACCCGGAGCGCACGAAATAGAAGGGATCGCTAGACATTTTACTCCAGCCAGTAGAGGAATATTTAACGTTAGTATCACCGGCAAAGTCTTTACCAGCTGGATTACCACCATCACCAGTCATGCCATTAGCGTAGAGGACAGTATTGAAGTCTGATAAATTGGAATCATCACTAGGATCAGAGCCAGTGAGGCCTTTAGGTAAGTGCCAGCCAGCCGGACAGATGGAGTTTGGCATGGTAGTGTATTGAGTTTTATATTCAGTGATATTAGTATTATTAGTAGCTACAGCTGCAGACCAGTTGTAATAGTTGCCAATATGCCAATGGGCACACTGGTCTGGAGTATTAGAAGCAACACAATCGGACAAGGAGGTGTAAATTACGTTATAATCCTTGGTGTAGACTTCATTATTGATATTACCGTTAAGCCGTCCTTCGGCCCAGTGAGGAACATAAGAATCATTACCCCAACCAGTTACTGCAGTAGTAGTACTAGTAGAATAGCTAAAGTCACTAATGGTAGCTGGGGTAGCTAAAGTAGCCCCTGGCGTCCAAGTGATGACTCCACTAGTACAATTAGGATCACTATTGGAACAAGTGTAGCCATAAGCTGGAGTAAGGGTGCCAGTGCCATATTCGTTTAAATCTGTGTTCTCAGAAGTTAGTGCTGTAGTAGTTTCGCCATCTGTACTAATTGCTCCATTGGTAGATAGGGCTAGATCTAGGTTTTCAGTCATCCAGAGCTCATAAGAATCACAGTTGGCGGGATTAGTGGTATTATATTGAGTGCAGATACCAGTAACTTTATAAGTATTACCATCCCTACTATCAGTAGCGGTCACAGTTTCACCTACACCTACTCTTCCACCCCACTCTGCTACATTTTGCATCGTATCTACATCTGGCACATCAGTACCACCTGGATGAACTAGAGTGTACTTAACGTGCCCTTTATAAGTACCAGCAGGTTGATCACCATCTATATAGGCATCATAGGTAGTTTTGATCTTAGAACCTAGAGTAACATCAGTAGCAGAACTAAATCTAGCTACTTCTGTGTAATTAGCTGGTACAGAATGATAATTGTCAAAGCTATTCTCTATAGTTAAGTTGGCTGGTAAATATGACGAACTACCATCTGTGACTTTACTGACTTTCATAGACCAAGTAGAATCAGTAGTAGTGCCAGCTTGATAAACTCCAGTACTAATATTATAGTTATTGCCTAGAATGGAGCTATATAAAGCCGTATTACTATTAGAGCCACTTTCAGCTACACCAATAGCATAGATAGAATAACCACTAGGATCATTGCAACGAGTGGCAATGGTAGTTTCACCAATCCCATTGGGATAATAATCATTACCGCCTGAATAAACTCCATTGGGTACATTACCATTATGGGCAGTATCAATAGTGGCAGTCATAGAACAAGAAGCTGCTACGGTAACCGAAGTGGTAGCCATAGTGGAATCGCTGGCGGTGCCAGTAACTGCAGAAACATTATTTAAGCTTAGTCCAATACTACAAAGAATAGTAAATGTTAATAGTGATCCTACTATACTATGTATAATATAGTCTGTTTGCTTACTAACTTGATGATTTATGACCTGCATATTGGTACCTCTCTTGTTTAATTAATATCCCGTCCCCCAGCGGTGCCGTCTTTACTTAATGGGATATGCGCATAAAAACGGCACCG
>JAFWLR010000010.1 GCA_017510985.1 Candidatus Saccharimonadota bacterium
AGCAAAGTACGTACCATCTTCATAGTATAGACCCGTATCCCAAGATTTTGGCGTTTTCTGTTGGATGCCATCTGTATTGTCCCAATCGCTAAAGTTGTTTCTATTGCTTCCTTCCCAAGAATTAGTCGTTGCCATACTTGGAGTATAAGTAATTACTCCCCCACTTTCACTATAACCAGTGCTGTAGCCATTACCGCTAGCTACTTTGAGGTTAGTATCCTCTGACGTCAACGCCGTGCTAGTACTTAGGTTTAAGTCTAGGTTCTGCGTCATCCAGCAATGCCCATCCGCCAATTTTGTAATCCAATACACATTATCATCTCGCACATCTATCACTTGCAACTCTGATGGCACCACATCTACCGCACCACATATCGCCGTACTCATATCTTGCATTTTATAGTAGCCATTATGCATTGTTTTGCCCGCACTAGCATACGCATCAGCCAATCCCACCGGCGCGTCATACGCCACCGCATAAAAATTCACCGTATTATTATATGTCCCCGACGCCTGCACATTACTTGCTTTTGCCCCAATTTTAAACTTTACTGTTCTGCTGTCTGCTGTCGTGCTAGTATCTATTAAAGTTACTCCCGTTGCCCCCTCATCATTATTATCCAATGGTAAACCATTATAACCAGCAGACGCACTATCTGCATCACCACTCACCCAAGTACTACCACTATCCGTCGAATATGCATACCCCCAAGTATTATCATTAAACCCCGCCAACGTACTCACATTACCCGATAAATTACCAAAATAATAATTACTATCATCCGCATTTGTCAAACGCGTATTAGTAGACGCAGTCCCCGCCGTAGCCGAAAGATGATACCCCGCCATTGTATTAGTCGCCACACCTACCGTAATGATATTGCTATCACTATAATTTCCCGGCGCCAATTCATCTATCAACAAATCGCCCGACACTGTTACCGTAATTGATGGACTAATCGTAAAATTAACTCCTGCCGCACTAGAATATTCCAGCACCGCACTCGCCTCATTGACCGCGCCTAAACCTCCCATACCAGCGGCTACTAGCACCCCACACGCCCCCAAGTACCACATTTTACTTTTTATATTTAAAACTCCGCCTTTTCGTATACGCCTTTTCATGTCTACCATTATACACGAGCTTTTTCACTTCCGCAAGAGTTTTTTCTATTTTTTATCACTTTTCCTACCACCCCATACCAATATCACTACATTATCAAACTAAAATTATCGCTATTCGCTATTTATTATTCGCTATTCGCTTTTACTGTATCATAATCTATCCCATAATAAGCATATTGTAGTCTCATATAAGCTTCGTCTAGTTCCGCCGCCATATTCGCTAACGTATCCGTCTTTTCTTTTGCATAAATCATAAATTTGAGCGGTTTATTATAGCCTCCACAAATTTCCATTTTGTCCCCATAAGCCAGCTCCCCTGGCACCGTAATTACTCGAATTCCATCTAACCTCATCCCTTCTACTCCCAAAGTCCACCCCTCTATCATCCCAAGCGAGGGATCCAAAATCTTGGCAAAACCCGTCGGGTTATCATTGTTATCAAAAGAAGAATCAAACACCGATTCGTCCGCACACCACCCTACGTAATAAGCCAAATAATTACTATCTGTCACCTCTACCCCACTACCTTCTTGCAAATCTTCTACCTTCACACCATTCTCGTTTGCTGTATTTTCATTATACGCCGTTACCGTACCACTCTTATACCCGATGAATTTGTTAAAATCATCTTTGGTTGCCTCAGTAAACTTCGCTTGTATTTCACTATAAACCTCGCTATATTCCGCGATCTTTGCCTCATCCACCTTGCTATCGGTGGCATTACTACTCTGACTCCCCGAAATCACAATTGCTGCATAACTCGCTACAATCGACCCCACCATAAACACTGCAATTAAAATAATAAACAATCTTTGTTTCGGACTAGTCCTTAATTCTTTTTCATCCATATAACTCCTATTTTCTTTATTATATCACAAAAATAACTCCCATTACGAGAGTTATTTTTATTTTTTAAGTTTTACTTAAGCTTCTTTTTTACTAGCAGGCCTTTGCGGAATCGGCACTTGCTTAAATAAACCGCCAGCTTTTTCAATCGCTTCTTTTGCGGTTTTTGAAGCAAATTGGGTCTCTAGCTCAATTTTAGATTTTAACTCCCCCCGCGTAATCACTTTCACTTTCACAAACGGTGCAGAAATCATCTGTGCTTCCGCCAATTTATAGTTATCCACCTTACCGGATAATTCATTCAAACGATCTGTATATACCACCTCCGCCTTTGGATGAATTGACTTAAATCCTTTGAGTTTTGGTACAGCTTGCATAATCGCCCTCTGTCCACCCATAAACCCAGCCGGCATTTTATTATGTCCAGCTCGAGACTTTTGCCCTTTAGTCCCTCGCCCAGCCGTTTTACCCTGCCCCGCCGCAATCCCCCGTCCCTTACGACCAGGCCTTGTATTTTTCTCTACCTTAAGATCATTGTATTTCATTACTTGTCCTCCTTCTTAGCGGACTTCTTTGCTTCTGCTTTCTTCTTTGCCTCAGTTTTCTTAATTTCCACTTCTTTTTTTACCTCAGCTTTCTTTGCCTCAGTTTTCTTAGTTTCCACTTTTTCCTTTGCCTCAGCCTTTTTTGTCGCTACCTTCTTATCCGCATTTTTCTCTGCTTTCTTTCCATTTACCGTCGTAGTCCACTCCGCTCGCGGTACCTGCGCACGCAAACCTTCAATCACTGCATAAGCAATGTTCACCTTATTAGTTGAGCCGAGCGACTTAGAAATCAAATTCTTCACGCCAGTTAAGCCCATGATCGCCCGCACTGTACCACCAGCAATAATCCCCGTACCCGGAGCCGCCGGCTTCATCAGCACATCTGCACCTGTACACTTAGTACGTGTCTCATGACAAATCGTCTCGCCATCCATATTGAAGGTAACCATAGATTTTTTGGCCTTAGATGTAGCCTTCGCCACTGCTGTGGTTACATCATTACCTTTAGCCACTCCTATACCAACTTTATTTTTCCGGTTACCAATCGCCACTAGCGCCTTGAATCGCATCCGACGCCCACCAGCCACCGTCCTAGACACACGATCTACTGCAATGGTAATCTCATCAAATTCTTTTGGCCCCGCTTCCGCCCGATTCCGATTCCGACGATTCCCCCGGCGCTCCATCTTGCGACCCGCAATATCTCGGACCTGCTTGGTGGCAGCCACCCTATCGTCCATTTTCAAAGTACCGGACTTGTTAATTACTCTTGGGGCTTTTTTCTCATTTTCAGCCATATTAAAACTCCAATCCTTCTTTGCGGGCGGCATCAGCTAATGCACTCATTCGCCCCGCATATAATTTAGACCCCCGGTCAAACACCACTTTTTTGATTTTTGCAGCTTTGGCTTTTTTGGCAATTTCCGTACCAATCGCCGCTGCCTTTTCCTTCATTGTGCCTTTCAAATCACTACCTACTGTCGTAGCGTAAGCAATCGTCACACCTTTATCATCATTTACTATCTGAGCCACCAAATGCCGATTTGAAATAAACACCGTCAACCTCGGCTGTTCAGCCGTACCATGAATTTTGGCGCGTGTTCTTTTAGCTCTATCTGCTTTATTCATAATTACTTACCCGCCTTTCCTGCCTTGCGAAGAATTACTTCGTCAACATATTTAATACCTTTACCCTTGTAAGGTTCTGGCTTCTTCAAAGCACGGATTTCTGCCGCCACCTGGCCCACTTTTTGCTTATCAATGCCAGACACGGTAATTTCCATTTTATTAGTAGTGAGCTGAACACCCTCTGGTGCGTGATATTTCACCGGGTGTGAAAACCCAAGTGCCATTTCAATATCTTGCCCCCCACCAGATAGGCGAAAACCTACTCCGTTTACCTCTAGTTTCTTCTCGAACCCTTTAGTCACACCTACCACGGCATTATTTAGTAATGCGCGTTGTAAGCCGTGCCAAGCTCGAGATTTCGGCTCGTCATCCTCACGGGTGACTGTCGCCACATTACCCTCAACCGCAACTTTCGTCTTCGGTTGCACCGGTACTACGAGTGAACCCTTCGGGCCCGCAACAGTAATTTCGCTGTCGCCGACCGTAATTGTCACTCCCGCCGGAATTTCGATGGGTTGTTTTCCGATACGACTCATATCTCTCCTTAAATTAATATATCCCTCCCATTATACCACACTTTGCTCTCAAAATCAACCCCAACCCCACCCCAGTTAAGCAAAACAGCCACCCCAGTCAAACTCATTTAGAAATAATTAATCCCCATTGCGTTCTTCACCTCTTCTAAAGTTGCATCCGCCACCTGGTTCGCTTTTTTAGTCCCCTCCTCTAAAATTCGCATCAACTCATCAGCCTTACCGGCCAATTTTTCTCGTCGCTCGCGAATTGGCGTAAGTTCCGCATCTAAGACTTCAAACAAGAACTTTTTCACCCGTCCATCGCCGATTCCACCCTTAACATAAGCTTCCTTAAGTTTCGTCAAATTCTTAAATTCCGGATAAAACTTCGCAAAATCCTCATCCTTTGCAAACGCCTCTAAATACGTAAACAGCACATTTCCTTCCAAAATCCCCGGCGCCTCTATCTCGCGCGGAAATGTTACAATACTATTCACTTTTTTCTTAATTGTCGCCGCGTCATCCGACAAATAGATACAATTCCCGATTGATTTACTCATTTTTTCATCCCCATCCGTCCCCGGCAACCTCAAACACGCCTGATTTTCTGGCAAAATCGCTTTGCACTCTACCAGTACCTGAGAACGATAAATCCGATTAAACGCTCGCACAATTTCTCTTGTCTGCTCTAGCATTGGTTCTTGATCTTCACCCGCTGGCACCAAATTTGCCTTAAACGCCGTAATATCTGCCGCTTGACTAATCGGATAATTCACAAACCCCATCGGCACTGACCGCCCAAAATTCTTCGTCTTGATTTCGTTTTTCACAGTCGGATTCCTTACTACTCGGCTATACGGCACAAAATTCATATAATACGCCGTTAGTTCTGGCAACGCTCTCACCTCAGACTGAATAAAAAACGTCACTTTGGTCGGATCCAGCCCCACCGCCAGATAATCCATCATTACTTCTAGCACACTATTTCTGATCTTTTCCGGATTTTCTGCATTATCTGTCAAAGCCTGCGCGTCTGCAATCATAATATAAAAAGCATCATAATCGCCTTCATCCTGCAACTTAACTCTTTCTTTCAGACTCCCCACATAATGCCCAATATGCAATTTGCCCGTCGGCCTATCTCCAGTTAAAATTATCTTACTCATTTATTTCCTTCCTCAATTCAGCACTTTACTTTCTTTAATTGTACCATATTTTTCAAATCTAAATCTTACTGTTCATTATTCTGTATATACACATATTTATAATCGTCCAAATCATACCCTTTTTCAGCTAACTTATCTCGCACCGCCATCAGCACCTCGTCCGTCAATTCTGCTCTGCGCCCACTAATTATCAAACACTCTCCACCACACTCTACGTTACGCTCATAATCCACAGCCACCGCATCACAATTCGTCCGCTTCGCCGGCGCCCCACAAATAGACAACCTTAAAGGCATCACCTCACCAATTGCATTTTTATGTTCCAATTCTTCTACCGTATAATATTGCCACCCTCCACTCTTGGTCCAATTCATATATAGCCCCGTGGTCTCATTCTGCACCAAATTAAATTCCACCACCTCCGGCTCTACCCCATCTAATCGTACTGTGGCCGTATACGTCCCAGGTTCCATTTCATACACTGCATTCCGATATTCTTTACCTCCAATTTCTACCGTAGCCTCCACTGGCGTCACTAACACATCCAAATACGCCGGTTTACCCAAATATTCCCCCAGTGGTATCAATACCCAAAAAATCAACGCCGCAAGCAGCAACATTGTTCCAAATACAATTCCTCCTCCCAAATAAATTTTTTTCAAATCTTTATCCATTATATCCCTCCATCACAAAAATCCGGCACTTCCACCGTATAATTAATTACCTTATAACCTAATGCATCAATCCATTTTTCCACCGCCGTTTTTGCATTTACTTTTACTTCCTCATCCCCGCAACTGCTTACTCTTACATTTAAATATTCCGCCCCTACTTCATTTGTTTTTCGCGTCACCGTCACGATTTCACCACTATCCAAGCTAAACGTATATGGCAAATACCGTCCCACCGTCACGCTCATCGCTGAGGTTTTATCACTTTTGCAATCAGTTCCAGCGTATTTCATTTGTTCCGGCAAAGGACAATCCAGCACCGGCGATTCATAAAACCCTTCACTACCCATCAGTGCAAACGACACCCGATATGTCGCCTGATACTTATCCACGTCTACCAAAAAACTATAATTCCGTACCCCATCTTTATCCGTCACCACGAACGAACTTGGTCGCACCAAAGCCACCACCCCACCAACATCCTCACTCGCCCCTTGCGTTCTCTGCAAACTTTCCCAAATAAACTTTTCCAAATCCCGCACTTCACTACTAGTTAACCCACTATTCACCTGATCTATATTATATAAGTCCAACTTTTTACTCGCCGTCAACACACTCACTACCGCCACTACTATAATCAATCCAAACGCCAAAAGTGCCGCTATGATACCAATTTTAATTTTTTTATTCGTCTCTTTCATTTGCCCATCCTATATCCTATTTTTTAAATCTAAACACCCTAAAGTCATTATCATAATAATTACCAATATCCCCACTTCGCTCACAGTGTGAAGCCGCCGCAATATGCGGCTCACCATCAATCTCTACATATAATTCAATATGGTTTGGACCAATCCGAATATCTCCTGGCTGTAAATTACCTAATCCACCAGACACTTCCTGATATTTACCAGATGACAAAATGTAATTCAGCGTCGCTCCACCCGTAATCCCACAGCAATAGAAATCCGGATCCACTCCCGAATATCGCATTACCGTCGTCACAAACGCATCACAACTCCCACCCGCCATCGAACAAGCATCCCCCAAGTGATTCACGCCTGTGTCCACCAACGCCTGCGCGTAAACCGGATTTGGGTCATCCCAACCATGCTGTCCATATTCATTTGCTGGCCACGCTAACTCAATTGCTGTCGCATTAATATCACCATTGCCGCCAGTAGAACAAGCCGCATTATATCCCCCACTTCTATCAAGCGCCGCCTCAATATACTGCCAAATATCCCCCGGATCTTTGTGGTCATTGCCCGGCGCGTGCATATGTCCTAGCACCCCCTCGTATTCAGTAAATTCATTCGCACTCATCCTTGCCGTATGTGGCCCCCACAACACACTAGAAGTTAGCGGTATCCCTGTTTGCTCTGAAATCGCCCGTAGCAGCTTCACCAAATAATCCCAATCTTCATCCGCAAAGTTCCCCACGTCATAATTCGCATCATATCCCGCACTCGAAGAATCACTAAAGCCCACAATCTCAATTTGCACCGGCCCTGCCAAGTCATAATCTTTAATCGCCAACGCCGGCTGGTCAATGGCAAAATTTTGATACCCTGCCTTTTTCTTCAAATCTACAATAAAATGCGCTGGATATTTATTGCTAGCCGGGTACGCCTCATAGCCATTAGTTGTCCCCTCCGTCGTATGTAGCAAAATCTTATTCGGCTTACCATTTTCTGTCGTATAACTCCCCTTAGCATTCGCTGGCTCTTTCAAATCCGTTGCTGTATTTACATCCTGCCGCTTAATCCCTGCAATTGAATCATCCACTAGCCATCCATCCTCCCATTTACCACCCGATTTTTCTACACTTCCACAATCACATAAAGCATTTAATTTCCCTCGATAATTGCCAAATTTGCTTACAATCTCTTGTCCTTCAGCCGATTCCACAAAAGCTGTCAAAGCATCCACCGAAGCCTTCATTGCTTCAATCGAACCATATCCTGCTCCGTTCGGGTCACCCTGCACCCACGTCGGGCCAATCGCCATTAAATACTCCTTTGCATCAGCAATCCCTAACGCCTGATCGTGAAAACCATTTGTCAAAGTTTCTGCATACATAACAAACCCTTCGCCCAAATTATTTCCTTGCTTTGATGCCCCTCCTACACCTGTTCCCGCCGGGCAGCCATTTCCCCAAAAATTATTCCGCCCACATACCGAATCCGGATCTTCATACCGCATTTGCACTAGTATTGCAATCCAAGGCGCTCCCACCGCGTCGCCCAATTGATATGCCAAATCCCCATAAGTTTCTAGTAGTTGCTTCATCGACTCCGTATCACCATCCGACCATCTCGCGCTCGGCACATCACCTGACCCATTAAAGAAACTTTTATCCGCATTTTTTGCTGATAAAACTTTGGCAAAATTCCCCGTCCCCGCCAAGCTCCCACTCGTACTCGTAGTTTTGGGCATCGCCTCATAAATCACATCCACCCATTTCTCATAACCTCCATTTGCATCTGGATGAGTACTATTATTCACAAAATACGCATCGTCATAAGCCACCGCCCAATCTGCCAAATAATAATTATCGTTACTATTCACCAGCGCCCTCAAACGTTCATTAGTGCCATTATCATCCGACATCAAATGAGCTTTCGCTTTAGCAGTCACAAATACTACTTTGGTGTCTGGATTAGCCGCCAAAATATTTTCAAATTCGCTCACTTCATCATCCGTCCAGCCCGCATTGGTCCCCACCGCCATCACAAGATAAGGTTTCAGCTCGCCAGCCTCTACAATACGCTTTAGTATCGTTAAAGCTGGCGGATTCGCGTCACCACCTCCATATCTATCACTCACTCCCTTGTTAGACTGAATATAGGAGTTAGCATTCTCCACACCACTCCCAAACGAAATTCCCTCAAACTTTTCCTCAATAATCGCTTTTGCAGCTACCGAATACGAATCCCCAATCCAAGTAATATTATCCCCTGTCGGCGCAGCATAAGATATACCATTCACCGAACATTCCGTTGGATCATAATACAAAATATTATTTTGCGAAAATTGTCGCATTTGCCCAGCAGTCAGCCCACTAGTCGTCAAATTTTTCTTCGCTGCCATTACGCTGGGCATCATTATTACCGAAACTAGACCCGTCAACATTAAAGCCACCCCGCCCACTAGCCAAATTTTTCTCTTTAAGCTAGTTCTTTTCATACTATTATTCTACCATATTTTCGCATTCTTTGCAATTTTTCGACAACTCTAGACATTTAATACATTTTATGATATAATTACAAAATAACCTATGAAAATACTATTAACCGGCGGTACAGGATATATTGGCTCCCACACAGCAGTGGAGTTAATTAACCGTGGTTATACCGTAGAAATCCTGGACAACTTATTCAATAGTAAAATTACCACTCTCGACAATATTGAAGAAATCACCCACACTAAACCCATTTTCCACCAAATAGATCTACTTGACATTACTAGCCTAGACCGCCTTTTCAAAGAAAATAAATACGACCTTGTTATCCATTTTGCTGGCCTCAAAGCTGTCGCCGAATCTATCGAAAAACCTCTCAAATACTATCATAACAACATTACCGGCACTCTAAATTTGCTCCACGTCATGCAAAAATATTCCGTTGCAAAACTCATTTTTTCCTCCTCAGCCACAGTTTATGGCGACCAAGATGGCGTCAAGCTCACCGAAACTAATCAAACCGGTCTCGGTATCACCAACCCTTACGGCCAAACCAAATATATGATCGAACAAATCTTAAAAGATTTCAGCCTGGCTAATCCCGACTTCTCTATTACTATTCTTAGATATTTCAACCCAGTTGGCGCCCATAGCTCCGGCCTCATCGGTGAAAATCCCAACGACATTCCTAATAATCTTATGCCTATTATTATGAAAGTTTCTACCGGCGAAATCCCTGAACTTTCCATTTATGGCGACGATTACGACACTCCAGACGGCACTGGCATGCGTGATTTTATTCACGTCGTTGATTTAGCCAAAGGTCATGTCGCCGCTATCAATCACATGCAAAAAGGCGTTTCAACCTACAATCTTGGCACCGGCAAGACCACTTCAGTTATGACTATGGTTAAAACCTTCGAAAAAGCTAGTGGCCAAAGTCTGCCCTACAAAATCGTTCCTCGCCGCCCTGGCGACCTTGCCAAAGTTTATGCCGATCCCAGTAAAGCCGAACGCGAACTCAATTGGCACGCCGATCTTACTATCGAAGATGCCATACAAGACACTTTGAGATACTTATCCCACCAGGCCCATTAAATCAGCTTCAAAATCTTACCTGGATTATCAACTAGCAGTATGGCCAGCTCAGTGTCATTATAATATTTTTTCAATCTATCCTGTGCTACAAGCAAATCCCGCCGATCGTGACAATGATGAATATCACTGCCAAAGGCAAAAATCATTTTATTTTTAGCCAATTTTTGAATCGTTTTCTTAGCACTTTTACCATATTGTCCTATTATACTTCCCATATTACATTGCAGTAATATTCCCGCATCACATAGCTCCCGCACTATTTCAAAATCTTCCTGTATTGCCACATATCTTTCCGGATGCGCTAAAATCACCTTATAACCATCCTCCATCAGCTCAACCAAAACATCTTTATAGCCCGGATACTCCCCGCTCATCGGCAATTCTACTAATATATATTTACTATCAGCCAACGTCGCAATCTCGCCCTTTTCTATCAAATCACCAATCTTTTCATTGATATAAATCTCATTCCCTAAATACACTTCCACGCCCACCTTCTCATCTACTAACTTTTGCCGCAACTTCAGCAAAAGTTCCAAATTTGTCTCTTTAGAAGACATGTAAATCGTCTCATCTACATAATGAGGTGTCGCAATTATTTTAGTTACACCTTGTTCCCATAATTCACGTATCATATTCGCGCTGACATCAAAAGTCCTCGCCCCATCATCTACCCCAGGCAAAATGTGTGCATGAATATCAATCATTGCTATTTCGATTCACCGTAATAGTAATAATTATAATATTTTGAAGATTTCCGATTTACCACGTTAAACACCACCCCCGCAATCCTCGCCCCCACTTTTTCCAATACGTCTTTTGCCGCCGCAAAATCACTTTTCGCCGTACTAGCGTCTCTCGTTACAATTAAAGCTTCATCCACCAAACTAGCCAAAATCACTGAATCCGCTAATCCTCCTACTGGCGCCCCATCCAAAATGACAATATCGTATTTTGTTCGCAAACTGCTAATCAGCCTCTTATTTTTCTTCGATGCCAAAAGTTCACTCGGATTTGGCGGATATGTCCCACACGTAATTATACTAAGATTCTTCACGCTAGTATTAGTAATATAATCATTCATATTTTTCAAATCATCAGTTAAAAGATTTGACAAACCCTTTCTGTTCAAAACCTTAAACAATTTATGCACTCGTCCTTTGCGCAAATCACAGTCAATTAGTAGTACCTTCTTATCCGCCTGCGCAAAAGAAATTGCCAAATTCGCCGCCACAAAACTCTTCCCCTCACCCGCATTAGTACTTGTTATCAAAATCGTCTTAATATCTTTATCAACCGCCGTAAACTGCAAATTTGTCCTTAAGCTCTTAATGTTCTCACTCACAATTGCTTTCGGCATCTTCTCTACAATCAACTCTTCGCCGTTCTTCTTAGCATCACTCTTACAAACTCGCCCAGCCACCGGCAAGCCAAAAGTTTTTTCTATATCATCACCACTTTTTACTGTATCATCAAGATAAAACCTCACAAAAGCAAACCCTGCTACAACTAGCGTTGCTATCGCTACAGCCAAAATCAAATCCCGATTTAGTGTATTATTGGCCGGCGCTTCTGGCACTTCTGGCACACTCAACTGGCTTACATTGTCCAGTTTATAAATTCCTGCCACTTCTTTCATAAATACTTGAGCTATCTCGTTGGCAATCACTGCAGCCTGCTTCGCATCCAAATCTTTCACCTGTATTTTCAAAATCGAGGTATCCTCTATCGGTTTCACTGTTATATTTTGGTTCAAATCCTTTACGCTAGTCGACGACAACTCTAAATTTTCTACTACTTGATTCAATACTAATTCGCTCTTCGCAATTTCACTATAAGTAGCCGTCAATTTTTGGCTAGCATTCACATCATTTAATGTTGCCGCCGAGCTATCAGCACTATCTGATTTGGCAATCACCACAGTCGTACTCGCCTGATAAACTGGCTTTTTGAAATTCAAATCATACACTAATACACCAGTAACAGCCAAAGCTATCACCACTACAAAACCTAAAATATAGCGTTTTAGATAACTAAAAAAGTCTTTAATATTGATTTCTTCCATAAAACCCTTCTTTATTACATTATATCACAAAAACCACAAAAAGTAAATAGTTTTAACATATTATTGCGCTAAATACTCATTTATTTTATTAGTTGCATTTATCACTGTATCTTCTGCTGGTATCATCACATATAACGGCAAATTTGCCCCCATACTATACGTCGGCTCATAAGTGCCAGCCCCGTTCACCGCAATCGACTCCACTTGCCAATCTATTTTTTGCCCTAGCTGCATCCTAATAAACGCCATAATTGCCTCTCGGCTTAAATCCGTCTCAAATGAATCCGCCGCAATGTCTAAAATCGTCGGGATTTTCAACAAATAATTCTTCGAACTACCCAATTTGCCAATAATGCTCGTAATCACTTGCTGTTGATTCTCACCCCGATGCCGATCACCAGTTTCGTAAGATTTTCGTTCTCGTGCAAATCTTAAGGCACAATCGCCATCGACCTTTTGTTTACCTACCACAAAGTCACATCTTTTGTCTTTACCTTCCGCTTTAAGATGCATCTCTTGGTCAGAATCAATTTCAATTCCATCTAGCTGATCCACTACTTTTACCACCGTTTCAAAACTCACTTTCAATGTATTATCAATTTTAATCCCCAAAAAATCTTCAATTGTGTTTTTACTCATATCAATACCATATACACCGGCATGCGTCAATTTGTCTTTGAGGCCCGTAGTCCCGTGCAATTGTACATAAGTGTCCCGCGGAATTGAAACTAATAATATCTTCCCAGCCTTCGGGTTCACTACTGCTACAATATTTACATCCGAACGCGCCATCGCTCTTACTCCAGCCCGAGAATCACTTCCAGATATGTAAACCACGGACGGTTCTTCAGTGATTTCTTTTTCCGTTACCTCAGTCGTATCGCTTTCTATTTCAATCTTAAACGTATCAATCACTCGCATCTCTTTTACCAAATCTGTTGCATCTTCTTTTAGTATTTCTAGACGATCATTTTCCATCACTATCGCCGTCACAATCCCATTGTTAAGTACCACAGTCAATGTATCTATATCATCGTAAAAATCCGACTCAATTTTCACTTGCCTTTGCAGGTATTGTTCCGCCGTCGCCACATTTGGATCGATTTTCAAAAATCCTACACTTTGATTTTCTATACCCCGCAAATCATTTATCTCGCTACTATCTTTTACTAGCACACTATATTCTTTTGTCTCACGCCCCCAATTAGTAATTCTATCAAGAAAACCATTAAACGCCGCAGTATAACGCAAAATAATTCCTAACGCCACAATACAAATTACCACTGCCGCCACCGCCGCCACCTTCCCAATTAGTGGCCACTTTTTAATCGAATCAATCATTCCACCATCTCTCTTATCTTTTTTAGACATTTTTTCTTCCTTATTAGTTTAATTGTTCGGTATTTGGTCCACCCCATTTACCGGTTCCTGTAGTCCCAGATCTTTCTTAATTTTTGTCGTAGATATTCCTTCAGTTCTCGGTAGATACACTACCTCACAAATATCCCTCAAACACTCAAAATTTTTATCGCCCTCCCAATCGGATCCCATCACCACAGTATCTATTTTATACTCTAAAACATCATTCCGTTTCTGCTCCCAAGTATTTTCTGGTATAACCAAGTCAACATATCTTACCGCTTCCAACATTTTCTTTCTAGTTTCATAATTGTGATAGGCCTTTTTATTTTTTATGGCATTAAATTCGTCAGACGATACCGCCACCACCAAATAATCGCCCAACGCTTTCGCTCTTCTCAAAATTTCAATATGTCCATGGTGCAATAAATCAAACGTACCATAAGTTAATATTCTTTTCATTTCAACTTCCTACAAACTCTAATATATCCATATATTAGCATACATTTATCTTTTCGTCAATTTTATTATATAATTTATTATTTCCTCTTCAGATATTTCTTAAAAAACTTTAATTCATCGCGGAAAAACACCAAACTTACCCCTACTAACAATATTCCAATTATCACAGAATACAATATTGCATGCCAAATCCAACTTATAATCGTATTATCCGAATATGGAATCAATAAACACAAAGCGATGCCAACCATAGTAGCGAACAAAAATATCAACAATTTACGGTAGAAAAACCACTGTCGCCATCGTGGCACGATCCTAGATGTATAGTAAACGTGAAACACCATTCTATACAACATCGCCACAATCGTGCCAATCGCCACACCGACAATCCCTAAAAACGGCACCAATACCACGGAAATCACAATATTGAGCCCCGCCTCCACAAACGCCGGTTTCGAAATTTCCTTAAATTTATCCGCCGAATATGCCAGATTAAGGTGCGGGAACTTCAACAAATATAGCGCTTCCGCAATTATTATCAACACACCAAATAACGGCTGATAATAATCCGCATCCGTCAACCCCTCAGTATAAAACATCACAAACGGCGTGATTAATAGTATCGCCACGCCAAAAATAAAAAATACCAACATAAATATAATATATTCGTACATATCAAGCTTATGTTTCAAATCCTTAAAATCATTCCTCGCATAAGCATGACCTAGTGTCGGGTTCAAACTGGAAGTCAATGCATTTATCACATTTTTTATCCCCATCGTAATCAACGAATACACACTATAAACCGATACTGTTGCCAAGTTAGTAAAAATAGTCAGTACTGCTATGTCAGTACTATTATGTATAAAAGCTGCAGTATTAATCGCAAACCCATCCCATCGCCCTTTTATCAGGGCGTTGTCAGCCTTGACATTTCGATCAATTTTATAGTGTTTTTTCACATACCATACATACACAATCGGTTGCAATACGAACACTACCCCGGTCAAAAATTTCAAAAAATGTATATCAGGATAAACTTTTATTGCTAGCACCGCCAATGCAATTTCCGCAATTCGAATAAACGCTTGGGTAAACGACACCACATATATTTTCTTATCAGCATTTAGCAGAGTCCGATATGTTATTGAAAACATATATTGGATAATATTCACAATCGACAAAATCAAAGTCAGCGATAAAATATAAACAAAATCAAATCCCGTGTTAAATATGATCGGATAAACTACGCCCAATATAATCGCATAAACAATAAATATGTAACTAATTCTTCTATAAAATCTCTTCGCCGAGGCTAAAATGGCACTCACTTTCTCATCATCATGATCCGTCAATGGCTTATAAAGTTTCGCCATTATCACACCCGTAATACCACCCTCTACCAATGCAATGTAACCCAAAAACTGCGTGAGCGACGACACCAACCCATTCACATCCGACCCAAACGCATCTAAAATTAACTTCGGGATAATAAACCCATTCAAAACTAAAACTATCTGCAAAAACAAAGTCGAAATAGTATTCAGAAGCGTAACTCTGTTTTTTAGTTTATTCATCACTCAACTTTCTCTTTACTATCATTCTTACGTTCCAATTTCTCCGCCTCTCCTTCATATCCTTCTTTCCACCAAGCTTTCGTATTATGTTTAGGCACTCTATCCTCTTCCGGCGGCAATTTCATATAATCCCCAAAAATAGTCCTGAGAATCTCGTCGTAATTCTTAAATATCATCACATCCAAACCCTCAAATTTTACATCAATATACTCTTCAGTATTCTTTTTCAACTGAATCTCGTGTTCAAAACCATATGCTGGCCAATTCAACATAACAAAATCAGTAGAGACTTTACTATCACAAGACCTCATATAAATACGTTTTAAACAATAGGGAGTAATCAAATTTGCAAAAGGATATAGCAATATTTTACCGATATTTTTCGCACTCTTTAATCCTGTTTTATCAAGCATACTTAACCCAAACATTTTCTTTATCATATTCACATATAAATAATGTATATATCGTTTCATTCTGTTATTTGGCACAAAGTGATATTTAAAAATATCGACATAAACTCCGTAATTTTCAATTTCTTTGGTATGATTCTCAACCAACACCGTACGCACGTCAACCAACTTTGCACAAGGATAAGGATATTTACCATTACTCTTTGGGTTAAGCAACAAATAACGATCATTATCTTCCGACAAAGCCATCATCAACTTTTTATAATCCTCCGGCACCAAAGCAATATCAATATCATCATCCCACGGTATAATACCACCATGTCTAATTGCGCCAATCAGAGATCCACCGATTAAAGAATATTTAATATCGTGTTCTCTGCAGGTCTTATCTATATACCTCAACAATTCTACTAAAATTTTTTTATGAACCTCTAAATCTATTTTCTTCATACTAAATCCTTTTCAAAATCTTAATAATTATACTTCTCGGTAATAAATACCACATCGCATATATGGTAGTTTCTTCAAACGAATTCAAAAGTACGAACCTTCTTGGGTTATCGCGTCGTAATTTATTATAATACTCACCCATATTACCACCCTTATGTGTTCTTAAGCACGAAATACAATTTTTAATTCTAATATATTCTAATGCTTTGAGCATTTTTTTATCGTTTCCGTATTCATCAACCACAATCTTTTTACAAGCATCATTTAAGGCCATCAAAGTTTCATACTTATTCTCTCTATATTTATTGGTAAGTGAAGAATCGCTGAATCTATAAACATAAATATCTGCTCGTAACATCTTCACGTCACGACATTTCGCGATATACCGCAAATTAAAAATCAAATCTTCACCAAGATCAACACCCAGTGGGAATAGTACTCCACTCGCCTTAAGTTGATTCACTCTGTAAAACTTACAGCAAGGCGAATTAATTACTTCTTTCGAAATTAAATAAGGCACAAGAAACTTCGAGCTATCCGCTTTTCTCTTTGAGCATATCACAAAATCATAGTTGCAATTCATTACGTCCATAATTATTTTTTCATATCCCCCAAAGTCAATCAAATCATCAGAATCCACAAAGGTCAACCATGTTCCAGATGATAAAGATATAATCTCATTCCTTGCACTAGAAACGCCATTATTAGATGTACTATATATTTTCACATTTAGACCAGATTTTTTCTTAAAGTCTTTACAAAGATTCACCGTATTATCAGACGAACCATCATCCAATATTATAATTTCATAATTAAAATACTGCGATAATCTAAAGCATTTTAATAATTCTATTATCGTCTTACCCGAGTTGTAACACGGTATCCCAAACGTCACGTCAACTTTCTTTTTCATTTTTATCTCCGATTAAAATTATTTGCGGCAACAAGAAAATAACCCAAAATAAAACTTGTCTACTGTTAATCAAGGTAAAGCTCTCTATCAACAAAGCCAAATATACGCACAATACTTCCAACTTGGTTCCTTTTATTTTATTGAAAATCCATATTAAGATAAAAACTAACGGCATCAAGCCATAAGAGAATAATATGCTCGGCAAAGTAGCATGTAGCTCGCCTTGATGATAAGCCAATTCAAATCTAGAATACATCCCTTCACCTGCACCAAATAAATTATATTGCGGATAAAAAATCATCCTATCGTATCCCCTCTCTTGCCATAATGAAACATCACTATTCCCTTGTGCTCTGTCAATCTTTTCTTCAATACGGCTTAACAATGGGGTATTTGAAACATTCAGTACGCCATTACCGCCAGCCCATAAAAAACCGCCTACAACAATAGACACAGCAATCAACGAATAACAGGACATCATCAAAACGAATCTACCTTTGACTGTTTTTAGTGCTTTTTTCACTAATGCTATCAAATAAATGATTACGAAGACTATCATCCCTACGAGCATACCGGTAGACATGGATTGAAAAATCAAGAAGAGAGAAATAATTAAAAAAATCCAGCTGCTTTTATCTTTATTCTTCAAAGAGAAAAGATATATAAAACTGAAAGACAAAAATACATAATACGCAAACTGGTTCGGGTCATTAAAGGTTCCCATATACCTAACGGCCCCATAATATCGCCCCAAATCAAGTAAGTAAAGAGCGAGCTGCACTAGCAAACTAATTTTAAAACTATTACTCAAAATACGCCTAGAGTCCTCCATTTGCTTCATTGTTATCGAAAAAATAATGATACCAAGCGCATCAAAAATATAATAAATAGTGTGTAACAAAAAGTCACTATTAGTATAATAAACCGAATATAGCAAGTTAATAACTACGACAAAAAACAAAAAAAGAAAGAAAAACTTATTATCCACAATAGTTTGCCTCAGTTTGTCCCTGTGAACAGAAAATAGCATAATCACAAAGCTTAATAATAAAACAAAATCGCTAATTTGCGGCAAACCAGAACTCCACAAATAAAATGGCTTAGTAATAACATATACGGCCAAAAGATATGGTACAAGTTTCATTATTAAACCCCGTAAACCTCTTTCATTGCTCTCTCGACATGCGTGAAACTAAAAAACCCAACATCAGCTTTGTTCATAATTCTTGCTACATTATTCATAAACATCTCTACGTCATTACGGTCAACCGTAACATCCCCGGTACCCATTTTTTCGCACACATCCCTATTCCCCCTACAATCCGTCGCCACAATCGGCAGTCCCAAAAAAGCTGCCTCAATCAAATTCACAGGCAACCCCTCCCTCTTACTCGCCGACACCACCACATCAGAAATCTGTAACAACTCCGCAATATCTCTACGAAATCCCAAAAAATGTACATTCCTCTCTACACCCAACTTCGACGCCAATTTCTGATATTTACCATTATATTCATCCGGCCCCACTAAAAGCAATTGATACTTACCATCCTTGTTGATCAATTCTTTCATCGCCCGAATCAAAAACCCTTGATTTTTATTTTTATCCAACCTCCCAATACAAATCAAAACTTTATCATCCTCTTCTAGCCCCAACGACTCCCGCAATTTCCTCTTCTCACTAACACTCATTTTCTTCGCAAACTTCTTTTCGTCCACCCCCACCCCAGGCACATATTGAATATCACGACAACGCTTACCAAACTTTCGCCTTGCCCTCTCATAGTCCTCACTATTTATCGTAATCAATGTATCCGTACATTTTGCCAAATACCACTCCACAGGATAAAACATCAACCAATAGTGTAAAGGCGCACCCTTATAAAAATGAAAACCATGCGCCGTATAAATCACTCGCATACCAGTTTGTCGCATCTTCCGTGCCGCCAATCTTGCTACTACGCTGCCCACTGGCGTATGACAATGCACAATCTCATATTTTTCATTTTGCATTATTCGTTTTAATTCTCGTACCGCTTTTAAATTACTCCAAAATTTAAACGGACTTCGTTTCATTGGCAACTTGACTTTTTTATCACAATATTTTATAGGTTTGTCAGAATTCGTCGCCACATGCACTTCCCATCCACGTTCTTTAAACATTTTCAAAAACGGCAAATGAAAAAGCTCAATATGCGAATCAACCGTAGCCACAAATAGAACCTTCTTCTTCACTCTTCATCCTCATGCCCACCATTCACCATATTTCTATTATTGTATCTATAATTATATCATACTTTGCATATTTATACAACTATTACACCCTAAAATCACCCAAAACTAAAATTTGTAGTTCAGCCTCACTCCCTCGCCCCCAACTTTTCCAACATTTGCCCTAATCGTAACGCATCGCCCGCATCCGTATCTACGAAACACGGAAATACCCCCTCCGCCTGGTCTATTTTTATATCCTTCACATCCTCACCTACTCGCGCTCTTGTCATTTTTACTCCTTCAGCTGTCAATTTTTCAATAACTTCCTTTACTTCATCAGTAAAGCTATCATTCACCATGACTAGCTCCAAATCTTCATAATCCCGCCCCACTGCCGCACTCACTTTATTCTTAATATATCGTTTACTATTATACGCTGAAACCATAACGCTCACCAAAGGGTCCAAGCTTAACACTATTCTCGCTTTCGGTCCTCTATTCTTCGCCTTCAATTCCCCAATATCATCATACACTCCACTTTTCCCTGCTTCTGCGCCCTCGTGCGTCAATACCGTCCGTACCGTCATCAAAATCACTTTTACATCCTGCCACAGTGAATAATTCCGCACATATTCCAAATCATAATCAATTTTCTCAAAAATTGTCAAATCATTCCGCCCCTTTGCCGCCGCCAATCCCGTAATTCCTGGCCGCACCTTACATCGTTCACGTTCCTCTTTGTTCATATTCGTCCAATAATCCGCAATCCACGGCCGCGGCCCAATAAACGACATTTGCCCCATCAGTACATTAAACAATTGAGGCAGTTCATCTAATGAAGTCCTACGCAATACTTTTCCCCATTTGGTATATTGATCATCGCAAGAATTATCATTTATATCATTATCTGCCACCATACTTCGAAATTTCAAAATCTTAAAAATTCGCCCGTTTCTTCCTACCCGTTCTTGCTTAAACAATACCGGTCCCGGACTATCTATCTTTACTAATATTGCGATTATTACAAAAACTGGCGTCAATATCGCTAGAAGCCCCACCGACAATAATAGATCCAACACTCGCTTCAACACTCCATAGGCCACAAATCTCACCGCCCGCAATTTTTTGCGAACGTCAACCGACAAAAATCCATACCCAGTTTGTAGCTGCAAAGTATCCTGTACAGCAAGCTCCATTTTGGTGTTATCCGGCATCAGTTTTCTCCGACTCTGACGCCCACCCAATTATTTAATTACCCCAATCTTACCATACTTTCACCCCTAATGCAAGCATAACCGTCTCTATTAGATTTATCGGAAACTAAAAAATCACCCCTGTCAAACAGGGGTGATTCATCATATACAATATAACTACCTACGAATCCTAGCGAATTTCACCGCGCCAAAGGCAAGCACAACCGCCGCACCAATATACATCATACCCCACAAATCGTTGCTCACGCTTCCACTTTCACTAGTCATCACGCCAGTCTGAGGAGCTCCTATAATCTGATTAGGAATATCCTCATACACAATAGTAAAGCTCGAAAATCGATCATTCTCAAAAATCCACACATCCCCATCTTGAGCCAAAGCAATCCTCTTCGCCGTATTAACACCATTTATATCCTCGTGCCCCCGGATCACATAAAACGCCCGCGTAAAGCCGGCCGACGCCTGAGCTATCTCAGGAGGCAACGCCATACGCATCGTCACCGGCGCACCTAATTCATACACCAAGCCAACATAATTTTCTTCCCCCACATATAGTGCCATCAACACCTCATCCATGTTGAATATAGTCTCGTTCTCGCCAATTTCTGCAAACACTTCATTTCCCGCCTCAATATTATCCGCACTCCAATACTCCTCCGGCACATTTTCGTTCTCAATCACAATCCTCAGCAACGGATTAGCTATTAGTGCCGACCTGATCTCATCTAAATCGTCTAGTTCCAAATACCCATTACTTCGCTCACCCGCATTCATCAAATCAACAAACTGGCCAGCCACAAAAGTCCGTACACTCTCAGTATCCTCAGGGCTCAAACCATAAATTCCCGGGTTAACCTCTACGTTAAAAGCCAAAATGTTAGCCGTATACGTCCTTGGCATCCAAAAATAACCTACTCGCACCATATAAGAATAAGTAACACTGTATCGACCAGCTTTATTAACCGTAACCACACCAGTTTTTCTATCACAAGTCCCACTAGCTGTTATATGATAATTTCGCATAATAGTGCAACTCCTATTGTGCGCTTCACTAATCCCATCAATCCCTAAATCCACCTCATCACCCACCATTGCGTAAAAATTGTGCGAATATAATCTAGTATTCAAATAATCTGTATCACCTATCAAAACCGCATCACTGATCGCTCGTACACCAGCCGTAGCATTGTCCTCATTTTCATTGTTTGCAACTCGCATCAATCCCTGCTCACCACTAAGCTCATTGCCCTGCGTTGCTTCCACTTCAGACTGTATTTCATCATTAGCGCTCGCCTCTTCCCCATTCAAAGCAGCTCCTTCTTCACCCCCAACAGAACCTAGTACATTTTCCTCACCCGCTACCGCTACATTAACTTCCGCCCCTCCAGCCTCTTCGCCGGCTCCAATATTACCACCACTAACTTCGCCCACCTCAAGACTTTCGCCCACCTCAAGACTTTCGCCCGCCAAGACGCCACTGCTCACTTCGCTATTGCCAATCTCATCCGCAAAAACTTGCACTGTTCCACCCATACTTGCGCCCACCAAGACTAGCGCCGAAAAGAAATAGCCTAGTCGCTTTATGGTTTTACCCATATAACACTCCTTTCACTCTTATATGCCTCCATTCTATCGCACTCACTTTTCAAACGCAAGCATAGCCATTTACCAATTTCAAACCACCAAAAAAAGACCCGATTGGGTCTTTTTTTTGGTCTACCATACCTTAACAAGAATCTCGCCACCAAGGCGTTGTTTCTTGGCCTCTTTACCAGTCATCAAACCTTTAGAAGTTGATACAATAATCATACCTCGTCCAGACTTAACTGCTGGCAAATCATCAGCACTCGAATACACTCGTCGCCCCGGTTTCGAAACTTTACTAATCTCATTAATCTTGGCTACCGCGCCCGGCTCAAAGATAGTCACCTTCAAAGTTCCCCGCGGTTCACCCGGCACTACTTCATAACCCGCCAAATAGCCATTTTTAGCCAAAACTTCCGTCACGCCTACTTTTAGTTTTGAGGTAGGCACGAGAATTTCGTTTTTACCAACTTGTACCGCATTACGAATACGCGTAAGTAAATCGGCAACCTGATCTGTAGATTGTAATGACATATTTCTCTCCTTTCTCCTACCAACTACTCTTTATTACACCAGGAATTTCGCCCTTCGACGCTTTTTCCCGGAAATTAATACGACTTAAACCAAACCGACGCATATACCCCCGTGGTCGCCCATCTAACATATCACGGTTTTTAAGCCGCGTTGGGCTAGAATTGCGTGGTAACTTTTGTAACCCCTCAAGGTCACCCGCCGCCTTCAGTTTAGCTCTTTTAGCTTGATATTTTTCGTACATTTCACGTCGCTTCTTATCGCGATAAACTGCAGATTTTTTCGCCATTTACTTACCCTCCCTTTCAAACGGCATTCCGAAAAGTTCTAACAACTTTAGACTTCCTTCCTTTGAACCATTTTTAATAATAAACGTAATCTCAAGGCCATGCAAAACACTCGCGTCCTCAAAAGTAATCTCTGGGAACACTGTCTGTTCCTTTAGCCCCAAATTATAATTACCTTGCTTATCAAAATTTCGTGCCACCCCATGAAAATCCCGCACGTGCGGCAAGGCCACATTGATTAGTCGATCTACAAACTCGTACATTTTATCATTTCGTAAAGTCACTAGGTATCCTACCGGCGCACCCATCCCTTTCCGAATTTTGAAAGTCGCGATTGACTTTTTGGCGAGTCTACTAGTCGGTGCCTGCCCAGTAATTTTAGCGAGAGTCAATGTCACCGTTTCAGTGAATCGCTTATCTTCGCGTTTCTTACCCACACCCGAAGACACCACTACTTTTACGAGCTCTGGCACCTGCGAAATATTCTTAAGGCCGAGTTCTTTCATTAGTTTCGCCTTCAGCTCACTATTATAGAGAGCTTTCAGGCGTGGTTGTGCTTTGGCTTCAACTTTTTTTGCTGATTTCGCGTCGGTTTTCGTGGATCTAGCATCAGCTTTCGTTGTAGTCTTGGCAGCCGTTTTCTTTTCCGCCATTACTTAGCTCCTTTCTTAGCTTTTTTATTCGTTTTAGTGGCAGCTTTCTTTTCGAACTTAGCCGCTTCCACTAGTTTCAAATTTGATAAATCAATCCCTACATGAATTGTCTTTTTACCGCCAGCTGGATTAAACTGAGTTTTTTTCATATGACGCTCTACTAACCCAACTCCTTCTAACATAGCCTTACCATTTGCACGGTCAATTTTGACGATTTTAGCCTCAGTGCCTTTATGGCTGCCCGAGATAATTCGTACTTTGTCGTTAATTTTCAAACTTTTCATTATAGTACCTCCGGTGCCAAGCTAATAATCTTCATAAATCCAAGGTCACGCAGTTCTCGTGGAATCGGACCAAACACCCGCGTACCCTTTGGTGTCTTATCGTCGTTTACTAGTACTGCTGCATTCTCGTCAAACCGAATGGTTGAGCCATCTGGCCGCCGAATCGGTTGCCGTGTTCGCACAATCACCGCACGTACAATGGCTTTCTTCTTAACATTGCCAGTCGGCGAAGCTTCCTTCACCGAACAAGTCACGATATCACCTACCCGCGCATAACGTGCCCGTGTGCCACCTAACACCCGAATCACTCCAAGCTCTTTAGCGCCACTATTATCGGCTACTTTTAATCTAGTTTCTTGTTGTATCATTATGCGTCCTCCTCATCGTTCTTATCTGTTTTATCGGAACTTTTAGACGCGCTAGATTTTGTAGTTTTCTCAGCCTCTTTTTCAGCTTTTTTTGCCTCTTTCTCGGCTTTTTCAGCTTTCTTCACTCGTGCGATTTCGTCTGCACCAACCTTTTCTGCTTCGTAAGCCTTGTTCACATCTTCCTTTAATTCTACTGTGCCACGCGCCTTCTCAATTATCTTCACCAAAGTATAAGCCTTAGTCTTAGAAATTGGTCGACTCATAGCAATTTGCACTCGGTCACCCACATGTGCCTCATTTTTAGCGTCATGCGCTGTATATTTCCGGGTCTTGGAGTATTGCTTACGATAAAGCGGATGCGTTTCCCTACTAATGATGGATACGGTAATGGTCTTATCACGCGAATCAGAAGTCACAGTTCCTATAAGTGTGTGTGCCATCTTAAAACTCCTCTTTTTTAATTATTTTACATTTCACCGGCAATTTGTGTGAAGCAAGCCTGAGGGCTTCCCGCGCCTTTACTTCGTCCACGTCAGCGATTTCAAACATCACCGTCCCGGCTTTCACCTTGGCTACATAAAATTGCGGCTCACCCTTACCCGAACCCATTTTCACATCTAATGGCTTCTTAGACACTGGGGTGTGCGGGAAAATTCGAATCCAAATTTTACCACCTCGCTTCACATACCGAGTAATCGCCTGTCGTGCCGCCTCAATCTGTCGTGAGGTAATCCGCTCATTGTCTAGTGACATTAGTCCGTACTCGCCAAACGCCACCGTATTGCAACGAGACGCAATGCCTTCGTTTTTACCCTTACGCACCTTACGATGCGGAGTTTTTCTTGGTACTAAAATTGCCATCTTACTTTTCCCCCTTATAAATCCAAACTTTTACGCCTACAATACCAGCAATCGTCGGAGCATGATGACAATAAAAATCAATATCTGCGCGTAGAGTATGTAGAGGCACTGACCCTTCAATAAACTTCTCGCGCCGACTCATTTCTGCTCCGTTGAGCCGTCCAGCTACCTCAATCCGAACGCCCTTTGCTCCAGCGTTCATTGAAGATTGCAAAGCCATCTTCACCGCTCGACGAAAGTTCATCCGTTTACCTAACTGGAATCCGATATTTTCGGCTACTAGTTTAGCATTTAATTCCGGTTTCTTGACCTCTTCGACATTAATCCGAACCGGTCCTTCCACAATTTTTTCTAGTTGTTTCTTGAGCTCATTAATACCAGCACCCTGCTTACCAATTACCGCTCCCGCCTTAGCAGTCGCGATCGTAATGGTAGTTAGGTTAGCCGAACGCTCAATATCAATCCGCGCAATCGTCGGACGACTTTTGAATCGCTCTTCAATTATTTTGCGGATTTTATCATCCTCCGCCAACCAATGACGAAAGTCGCTCTTCCGTGTAAACCACTTGGAAGACCAGTCCTTGCTGACTTGGAGGCGGTAAGAGATGGGATTAACCTTTTGACCCATATTACTTTTTCTCCTTCTCTACCTCTGTTTTATCGGAACTTTTGGACGCACTCTTTTTTGCATCCTTTTTGCCCTCAGAAGCAGTTTTCTTTACTTTCTCTTCGCCTGCGACCTCAACATAAATGTTGGACGAAATTTTCTCATACGGCAACGCTCGCCCTCGTGATGCCGGCTTATACCGCCGCATCCGTGAGCCACTTGTTACAAAAATCCTCGCAATTCGAATCGTCTTTGGATCAATTGATACCTTAGTATTATTTAGTAGATTCGCATTCGCCGATTCAACTGCTTTAAGTACCGGACGCGCCGCCTTTCTCGGGGTATGTTCCAAAATTACCACCGCATCCGCTACATAACGGTCACGCACCAAGCTTGCCACCACATTAGTTTTGCGTGGCTGACTCTCTACGCCTTTAATATAGGCATGTGCAAAATAAGTATCTGCCATATTCTACCCCTTTCCTTTCGCCGCTGCAGCTTCGGCAGCTTTTTTGCCACCATGTCGGCGGAATTTACGAGTTGGCGCAAACTCGCCTAGTTTATGACCGACCATATTTTCCGAAATATAAACTGGTACATGCACTTTACCATTATGCACGGCAATTGTTCGCCCCACCATTTCTGGCGAAATAGTAGAAGCACGTGCCCAAGTTTTAATTACGGTGCGGTCTTCGGCAGAGAGAGCAGCAACTTTTTTGGCTAGTTTATAGTCCACAAACGGACCTTTTTTCAAACTCCTAGACATTATCTCCTCTTTCCTTCGTGGCGACTGCGCACGATCATTTTATTAGTTTTCTTATTTCTGCGGGTACGATAGCCCAAAGTGAGCTGACCCCACGGCGTCCGTGGTGCTTTGCCACTTCCGTGCCGACCACCATCACCACCACCATGCGGGTGATCTGCTGCATTCATTACTACACCTCGTACTGTTGGTCGAATGCCCTTGCGACGCTTCCGACCAGCCGAACCGATCTTTACATTCTGGTGTTGTACATTAGATACCGTACCAATCGAAGCTTCACACTTTACTAGCACTTTGCGCACCTCGCCCGATGGCATCTTAAGGGTAGCATAAGCCCCTTCTTTTGCCATGAGCTGTGCTGAAGCACCTGCCGCCCGTACCATTTGTGCACCCTTACCAGGTTGCAATTCAACCGCATACACAAATGTACCAACTGGGATGTTCTCTAGTGGCATCCGATTAGAAGTTTCCACCTCTACCTCTTCACCAGTTTTGAACTTAGTTCCCTTAGTCATTTTAGTATCGGCAATTACATAATAGTACACCCCATTTTCGTCTTTCACTCGCGCAATTCGCGCTGAACGATTCGGGTCATATTCAATTTCTTCTACCGTAAATGCCAAATTCTGCGGTAATTTATAGGTGATAATTCGATAGTGTCGCTTTACTCCGCCCCCACGGTGTCGCACTGTAATCCGACCTTGATTATTCCGCCCCGCCTGCTGCTTTTTACTCGCAATCAAAGACTTCATTGGTTTTTTGGTCGTAATCTGATCATAATCCTCTGTCGTCTTTTGACGCTGCGCCGGCGTAATCGGGCGATATGCTTGTAAACCCATTATTTCTTCTCCTTACCTGCATTCTTGTCTGCCTTTTTGGCTTCCTTTGCGCTGGCTTTATTATTTTCTTTCTTTTCAGGCTCTTCGTCAAAAACTTTAATCGAATCACCCTTCTTCAATCTTACATAAGCAAATTTCTTATCCTGCCGATAAGTTGTGCCCGGATAAGCGTGTTTACCCTTGCTATAACGAGTCTTTTTACCCTTGCGAATCATTGTCCGCACATCCGTCACCGTCACATTGAACTCTTTCTCTACTAAATCAGCAATTGCCTGTTTACTCATATCTCGCTTTACTGGGAACACATAAATTTGATTGGTTTGCTCTAAATAGCTCTTTTCGGTTGCTCTCGGCTCCAGTAAGTGGAGTTGAATATTGGTCTTATCATCTTTTGCCATCTTACTTTTCCTCCTTTAGCCACTTTTCAACCGACTTCAGTGCTGCTTCGTTAAACACAATCGCATCTGCATTCATAATATCAAATACATTAAGATAAGTTGCTCGCACTAATTTCACATTCGACAAATTATTAGTCGAACGTAAAACTTCCGGCGTCTTTTCATCCACTACCATCAGTACATTTTTACCGTCCAATTTCAAATCTTTCAACACTTTTACTACGTCCTTAGTCTTACCAGTAAATTTTGCATCCTTCTCTAATATAGCAATTGCCTTATCCGCATTTTTCATTGACAAAGCTTGGCATACCGCCTGTCGTTTAGCTTGTTTGCTAATTTTCTTGGTAAAGTTCTCTTCACCCGTCCGGCCAAACGCCACACCACCATGCCGCCAAATCGGATTCCGAGTCGAACCAAATCGTGCTCTGCCAGTACCTTTTTGCCGCCAAGGCTTCTTACCGCCCCCACGTACTTCACCTCGCTTCAAAGTCTTAGCGTGCGATGAACGAGAGTTGGCTAAATACGCATCATAAGCTAGTTTCACGAGCTCATGGTTTTCCACCTTCAGACCAAATATATCTTTATCTAAAGTTGCCATATTACTCCTTTCCCTCCAAGCTTACAATACCCTTACGTGGACCAGGTACTGCGCCCTTTAGCCCAATCAAATTTTTGTCCACATCGATATAGGCCACCACCAAGTTCTTCACGGTTACCTGTTCATGCCCCATTCGACCTGGCATTTTCTTACCTTTCCACACTTTTTGCGGATACATTGAACCGATCGACCCTACACGCCGAATATTCCCCTTAAACCCGTGCGTATTACGTGATTCAATAAAATTATGTCGCTTCACTGTACCGGCAAACCCTTTCCCTTTACTAGTACCAGTTGCCGCAACCTTATCCCCCAATTTGAAACTCTCAACGGTGATATTATCACCCAGTTTCATCCCTTCCGGAATTTCCGCCACCCGGAATTCTTTCAGGACTTTAGGATTTGTATTTTCGCTAGCCTTATGCGCATGACCAGCGACCGACTTGCTCAGATTCCGACTCGTACCATATCCCACTTGCACAGCGTTATAGCCGTCAGTTTCGACGGTTTTAATCTGAGTCACTGTACAAGGGCCAGCTTGTAGAATGGTCACAGGAGTAACCACTCCATCATCACCGATGATCTGAGTCATACCAACTTTGGTGCCGAGAATGACTTGCATCCTATTCCTTTCCTTTATTACTTTTACTTTTTGCAGTTTTGCCTCTGATCAGTTAGGCAAAACAGCTATTTACGCTTACCTCTAGTAAGCAATTTCGACCAGTTTTACTTCTGTACACCAAGCAAAACTTCTCTCTATTATAGTCTCGCCCTCCACAGGCAAAACTACACTATTAAAACCAGACTTTTAGGTCGGTTTCCTCTGTTTGGTTCACGACTCACCCTACGGCTCACTTCCACCAAACGTCAGACCCTACCTTCTGTCTAGGTATAACTCTTTCATTATATCACACTCCTTTCACCTTGCCAACCCCTATTTTTAGATTTTTTTATTTTTCCAAATACGCCTCTACAAATTCTTCAATTGCTCCGTCTAAAACTTTGTCTGGCTCTTTAGATTCGTGGCCAGTACGAGTATCTTTAACCAATTTATATGGTTGCAAAACATAATTACGAATTTGCTGCCCCCAGCCAGCTGACTCACCAGCCCTCAAATCTGCCAAAGTTTCTGCTTGCTGTTCTAGTTGCATTTGCACTAATTTTCCTCGTAAAACTTCCATAGCTTTTTCGCGATTTTGAATTTGTGAACGCTCATTTTGAATCGTCACCACCGTGTTTGTCGGCAAATGTGTAATGCGTACTGCCGAATCAGTAGTGTTAACCCCCTGCCCTCCGTGCCCACCAGAGCGATAGACGTCTATACGTAAATCCTTTTCATCAATCTCTACGGAATTATCTGCTTTAATCACGGGCAATATTTCCACCAATGCAAAGGAAGTTTGACGCAAATTATTGGCGTTAAACGGCGACAAACGCACCAGCCGATGCACTCCGTGTTCAGACTTAAGCCACCCATAAGCGTTAACACCCGTTATTTCGTACACCACCGTTTTAATACCCGCTTCTTCACCAGCTACTCGTTCTAGGCAAGTGGTCTTAAACTTATGTTTTTCACAAAAACGCAAATACATTCGCTCCAGCATCGCCGCCCAGTCCATCGCCTCCGTACCCCCCGCTCCAGAAGTAATCCTAAGAATCGCGTCCCCACCATCATATTTTCCTTGAAATTTTAGCACCTGTTTTAATTCCGCTAGCTGGTTTTCCATACCCGCAATTTGCCCACCAATTTCCTCTAGTAAATCAGCATCTGCCAATTCCAACATCTCTCTCATGTCAAAAATTTGTGTTTTTAGCAATTCATATGGTTGTACTTCATCTGTCAACCGAGCTAATTCTTGGTTCAAAGCAGTCGCTCGCTCTATATTTTGCCAAATTTCTGGTTCCGCCACCTCTTGCTCCAACTCTGCCACCCGTGCTATTTTTTCACTCATCCCTAATCTCTCATACACCTGCAAAAACTCCCTATCCAAACTGTCCAATCTCTTCTCTAGTTCCTGCATACCCCCATTATACCACACGCTAAAACAAGAAAATATTATACTCTAATTGACATTTTAGATAAAGTATGCTATAATTAAACTAGTAGTTTTGCCTGGTTTATCGCCGGGTCGCACTCCAACAAGTCGGGATACGGAGAGAAAAACCGCAAGCCTCGATAGGGTAAGTATGCCTAAGAGAAAGGATAATTATGGAAGAAATGTTAGGCACTCTAATGCTGATCTACGAGATACTGAGCGGAGTGGGAGGAATAATACAGATAACACTGGTACTATTACGGCGCACCAACAACATCCTGCTAGTACTCGCAATGATTCTAGACGCGGTCAGCTTATCTGGACTAAGTTGCGGACATATCCTCAATGGTGAACCATTTTATGCGTTTCTAGGCCTTTTTACCATTGCTATAGACGTCGCATTCATCCTATATATCTTCTATAGAGAAGAGCATCCGAAAGAGGCAAAAGAAACGAAAAACACCACAAAATAACCCTCAAACCACCATTCCGACACAAGGCCGCCCTTCACTGGGCGGCCTTCCCCATAGAAAATGGCCCCGCAGGGCCATCCTCTAGGTGAGGTACCAAGACAAATCACGCGAGTTAAACTCTAGCCGTGCCTTGTCCCGGCCAATCAGCACGTCGAAAATGTGCAACGCAACCCCACCCACAAAACGAATTTGTGTACGCAAGAGTTCCGTTACCTCGGTTTCGTTTTCGCCCCGCCGCCGAAATGAAAGTGGCTGGCAAGGTGTCATTTCGTAACCGAAGAGGGCCATTACCTCGACTTGCTCTTTTTGGTTTTTGTTAAAGTTTTTCATAAAAGACTCCTTAAATTAAATTTAATAGAGTCATTTATGCGAGCCCCAATTTATAGGCTCATAGCACACCGCGCAAATGACAAACACGTGAGTGCCTCGAAACTTTTCTCATATCAGTGACCGAAGTTTAACATGAGTACTTTAATTATAACACAAATTAAAACACAAGAAAAAGCCATGAAAACTCATGGCTTTAAGTAGTTGGTGGTACTTTATGATTATGGCTTCCGTGACTTTCAAAAATTCCTCGTTTGTAGATTACTTGGCCTAATTCATTAAGCACAATATGCCCATGGCCAAAACCATCACCGCCACCAATTCCGCCATAATAAATATGTGTGGTTCCATCATCTTTCACAACAATTTTTGCATCTTCCTTTAGATCATCACCCATTCCAGTCCAATTTAGGATTTGGTTACATTTATCTAAAGAATCCGTCCTGATTCTTTCTTGCTCCTTTAGCAATGCCTCCTCTGCTTCTTTTAGCTCTTCTCGTCGTTGACAGAATTCTTTTTCCGAACGGATTTTTTCTTGCTTCGAAAGCTGATAACTATCGTTTAGCTCCCGACAATTTTTTAAAGCTTGTTTATAACCTCTTCTCGCCTCCTCAAATAAAGTAAAATCTGCCTCGGGCATCGACAGGGCTTGTTGCATCGCCTCTTGTATTTCGTCAATCAAAATGCCAATCTGAGCGTTCAACTTGCTTCGCTCTATCTGATGCTCTTCTTTTTTCAGGCTTAATTCCACCGCCTCAAGTTGCCTACCGCATTTATAAGCCTTGCCTATCCGACTATGCAGTTTTTTGATAATACGGTATTCTTTGTCAGATTTACGCCGTAAAGCCTTAATTTGCGTATTATTCCGCTCTTTGAGCTCGTCAAACTCCGCCCAGGCTAAAGCACGCTGATCAGAAACTCCCTTCTGGATCATAAACTCTCTATTCATTTTCTTTTTTGCTTGTCTTAATACCCTACGTGCTTCTCGCATCTCTCTATAAGCCTGGCCCGCCCTTTTACTGGCCTCGTTGAAAGCAAAATAGGCTGCGTCCTTGCGTTTCCGCGCTTCTAGCCTTGCCGCTTTCAGCCCTCCTAATCTCGTACGTTTTTTCACATATCTCACCAACCTTTCAAGGTACTCATCCGCCACCAAAACCGTCTGCTATTTCAAATTATAACATTTTTTCAAAATTTTACAAATTTTGCGCTACATATTAAAATATGTTAAAATATCAAAATGAATATTTGGCAAGAACTACCAAAACCTTTTCTCATTTTAGCACCAATGGAGGGTGTAACCGACATTATATTCCGCCAAGTTATTGCTCACGCTGGCCGACCAGACCTCTTTTTTACAGAATTTACCAACGTTTCTAGTTACGCCTCTGAAAAAGGCCGCGCTAATGCCCTGGAAAGACTAGAAATTACCCTCACCGACAAACCCATTATCGCTCAAATCTGGGGTAAAAATCCCGAACATTTTGCGGAACTTACACACGCGCTTGAACCTCTTGGTTTTTCTGGGGTAGATCTCAACTTTGGCTGTCCTGATAAGCACGTCAACAAGGCTGGAGGTGGCGCAGCTATGATTCAGAATCCCAACCTAGCAGTGCAATGTTTTCAAAATGCCGTCAAATCTACTCGTCTTCCTGTTTCTATTAAAACTCGACTTGGCTGGAGTCAACTTACAGAATACACAGAATGGCTATCCACGCTCTTACGACAACATCCCGCCACCCTTACCGTTCATCTTCGTACTAAAAAAGAAATGAGCAAAGTCCCCGCCCACTACGAACTCATCCCTGACATTATCAAATTACGCGCCCAAATCAGCCCTGAGACTAAACTCATTATCAACGGCGATATTAAAGGTAAAACCCACGCTCTAAAACTACATCAGCAGCATCCCGAAGTAGACGGCTTTATGATTGGTCGCGGCGTTTTTCAAAACCCCTACTGCTTCACCGACCACCAACCCACCCGCAAGGAATTGATGAATCTATTAAAACTCCATCTTAATCTCTACGAAAAGCAATCTCAAAAATACTATATTTCTTATGAAACCTTAAAACATTTTTTCAAAATCTACATCAATAACTTCCCGGGCGCGAAGGAGCTCCGTACTCAACTTATGGACACCCACTCCCTCGAAGAAGCCTATCAAGTCCTCCAGCGACTATAAACCAAACCAAAAACGCCCCGGCCACTTACCCGCCGGGGCATCCCTTTAATCAAGACGAAATCCATTTTATGCCCGAAACAAGCAATTCGACCTTATCGGTCGACGTTCGGTCACTTCGGCGACCATTTCTTCATATTCGTCGTATTTGTGTTCCAGCTTTTCTGCTTCCAAATCCAAATATTCTTTAAGAAAAACTTGATACTCATAAAAGGAACACTCGCGCTGAGCCTCTTCTAGTGAAGTAGCGAAGCGACACGAAAAGCTGGCAACACAATCAATGACTATGCCATCGTCAAACAAACCAGGCACTCCTTTGAAGGGGTAGGGACCGACATCGACCCACTCATCGTAATATTCCCGATAATACGTACAAAAACTACAGTAAGCACGTAAATCAGTCCGTTCTACTACAACTTTAGCCATCTTCATGCCTTTCTACTCTAAACTCCTTGATTTTTGCAACCTCAATGTCCTATCATCGCACACCGCTAACGGCATAAAAAACAATCTGCCTCAGATTATATCACACTTTCCCTAAAATGTCAATGTTTATAAAACCATACGGCCCCCGAATTGCCAAGTTCGTTATCCCAGTACCATCATTTATGTGGTATAATTAATCCAAACAGGGGGCGAACCTTAATTAGGAGGTGAAATATATGTCTGAAACAACAAGTTTAACCAAAAACATCAGCGACGGTCACCACACTTTTGGTGAACTTTACCAGCAACGCACCGCTCTGTTCTGTGCTTTATGTAATTTACTCCCAGACATCTCTTGGAAATCAAAGCAACATTTCGATGAGAAAAATGACCCTATGTTTAATGGCGATTTTATTGCTGGCATAAACACGCCTGACGGCGTCGTTACTTTCCACATCAAACTGGAATACTGGGATTCTTTCAAAATACCAGAACTGGAACGCGCCCCGCAATATGATGGCTATTCCGGCGAAAATGCACTCACTAGAATTTTTTCCATCAGCTGTCACTAACCCCCTATCAAATGCCACGATCAAATTCGTGGCATTTCTCTTATCGTTTTGCTCAAACCTCCTCACTTGAATCGCTCTTCAAACTGTGTTATAGTTAGTTCAAGGAGTTTTTATGAAAATCGCATTATTAGGCTACGGCAAAGAGGGGCAAGCCGCCGAAAAATATTTCAAAACCAAATACAAAGATGCCACTTTTGACATTTTTGAAAACCAAACTCCAGAAGAGCTACAACAAAAAGATTATTCATCCTATGATATAATTCTCCGCAGCCCCAGCGTTCCACCCCTAAGCCTCCCAAACGAATCCAGTCTCACCCGTTATTTCTTCGACCACTGCCCTTGCCCCATCATCGGCGTCACCGCCACCAAGGGCAAAGGCACCACTTGTTCGTTTATCAGGTCAATTCTCAATGCTGAACACAGCCAGGACCCTAGTAACCCCAAACCTTACCTCGTCGGCAACATCGGCACCCCTGCCATCGAAGTCCTAGACGACCTCAAGCCCACCGATGTCGTCGTTTACGAAATGTCCAGTTTTCAGCTCTGGGATCTCAAAAAATCCCCCCATGTCGCCGTTATCGGCCACCTAGAGCCGGACCATCTCAACGTCCACCAGGACTATCAAGATTACTTGAGCGCCAAAGCCAATATTACCAAACATCAAACTCAAACAGATTACCTAATTTATAACCAAAATAATCAAGAGGCCACCAAAATCGCCGCTACCTCTAAAGCCCAAAAAATCCCCTATCCCTTTGACATCCCAGACGACATCAAGGCAGCCATCAAGCTTCCCGGTAAACACAATCAAGACGACGCCATCGCCGCTATTGCTGCCGTTACCGCCTCTAAAAATATATCACCAGATGAATATTTAGCCACGAGCGCCACCAGCATCATCCAGGGGCTCAGTAATTTCAAAGGCCTCCCTCACCGCCTCGAATTTGTCCGTGAGCTAGACCATGTCAAATATTACAATGACAGTTTTGCCACCAACGCTTCTTCCACTCGCGTCGCCATCGAAGCTTTCCCAGACGACAATTTAATTCTCATCGTCGGCGGCCGCGATAAAACCAATTACGAAGATTTACCAGAAATCTACGAATCCCTCAAGTCAAAAAACGTTAAAAAAATCATCCTCATCGGCGAATCCGGTCACGAACTCGCCAAAAGATACCAAGACAACCGTTTCAAAGTTGCAGAATCCTTAGAAGAAGCCGTCAAAGACGCAGTCAAAGCTGCTCAAGAATTCAAAACCGCCATCGTCGCTTTGTCCCCTGGCGCCGCCTCTTTTGACATGTTCAAAGATGCTTATAGTCGTGGCGACCAATTTAGAAATTTAATCGATTCTCTAACCCAGAAATAAACGCTTTTTCAACTGACGACACCGCTGCAAACCCCCTAATCCCTGAATCCGCGAACTCGCGTGCCAATTCAATCATCTTAAATTTATCAATTGCTTTGATCAAATTCGGCATATTATCATACCTCTGCACCGCACCATTAGTAAAATATCCCTCCGCATAGTAATCTGCAATTTGCCCTACCGTTTGAGCCCCCATCTGGAATCGCCCCAAAGCATACGATTTTGCCGCCAAAAAATCCATATCCATAATTTCCCCATTCAAAGTCTTCATTAGCTCCGTCTGAATCAATTCAAACAACTCTTCCGCATTTTCCACGTTCACTTCTCCGTCAAAATCCCAATAAGAACTATTCGCATTAGAAGCCACTGAAGACCCCATTCCATACACTAACCCTCGTTTGCGCGCTGCCCCAAAAATCTTTGAATTAGTCGTCCCATTCAAAATATGATTGAGACAACTCATAGCAAACACCTCCTCCGGTTCCAAATGTCGCGGTGTCACCATCGAAAACCCAAAAGTAATATTCGAAGCATCCTTCCGCCTAATCGCCACCGCCTCCGAAGAATGCAAATCTGTCACCGGAATCTCAAACTCTCGTCCCTCCTTTAAATTCCACCCTTCGAGCATCCGAATCAGCTGTTTCCTCCGCCCCTTGATTTTCCCAGCAATAATAAACCGCATATTCTTAGCTGTATGCGTCCGCCGATAATGTTCTCGAATATCTTTAAGTTCAATATTCGGGATCGTTTTTATTCTCTCTGGCAAATCCAAAATATCCTCCCCCACTGCCTGTTGTACCCGTGGCCAAAGCAACCGATAATAGTCATTCATGTAACCCGTCAACTCCGAACGCACATTTGCCTTCTCTGATTTTAATTCCTCTTCATTAAACCGCGGCTCGCAAATTGAGACCTGTTGCAACTCCATGATTCGCTCCCACTCAAAATCCGCACATTCAGTCTCATAACACACCGAAATATCTGACGTCCACGCATTATGATATGCTCCATTCTTCGTGAATTCCGCTTCAAAAGCCTGTTCATCCCTAAATTCAACATTCGCGCCAAAAGCCAAATGCTCAACCACGTGCGGAATTTCATATACATCTTTACTTTTAGCATACATCATCCCCGCTCGAAACTGCACCCGAGTAGACATTACACTCGCCCCCGGCACGTCTATAAACAGTCCTCTCGCCCCATTCTTCAACTTCACCTCTTCAACTAAATGCTTCATCTTACCTCCATTTTCCGAAATTTCAGATTACTTTAACTATTTTCGTTTACTTTTAGTCTTTTTCCGCTTTGTTTTAGATGATTTACTCGATTTAGACCCCGCTTTTTTTCGTTTTAAGCTAGCCCTCTTCGCCGCACTTACTCCACCCTTACTTGTCGCTCTAAACTCATCATCCATATTTTTCTCACCTTTACTAATTTCATTCACCCCCCGTTCCGTCTGCGACTCTGCCATCTTAGTGAGCTCACTCTCATATTCCTCCCCATCTATTGCATTATCCTCTGCCGCCTCTGCCGGTGTCACAGTTAGCAAAATTTTCAATACTTCCTCTCGCAAATTCCTCTGCAACCCATCAAACAGCTTCTGCGACTCCGAACGATATTCCACCAACGGATCTCTCTGCCCTACGCTTCGCCAATGAATCCCCTCACGCAGATGTTGCATATTCTCAAGATGTTGCATCCACAAAGTATCCAGCACTTTGAGATACACCTCCCGCTCCACCTTGCGCATAATATCAGGAGTAAATTTTTCTTCTTGCCTCTTATAAGCCTCTTCTACCGCTTCTAACGCCACTTTTTCACGATCTTTTTCTTTCCGCTTCAAACCAATCTCATGAATCAAATCGCTTTCAAGAGTTGGAAACACCGCCTTAAACTCCTCGTCAAATTTTTTATTCACCCTAGACGAGAACATCGTCAGCATCTTTACCTCTTCACGGATCAACCGTTTAATCTCCGGTGTAATATCATCGCCCTCCAAAATCTTCCGCCGAATCATATATACCACTTTCCGGTGCCGGTTGATTACATTATCGTACTGCACCACATTTTTCCGTGAATCAAAATTAAACCCTTCAATTCGCTTTTGTGCCGCCTCTAAAGTCCGCGAGATCGACCGCGTCTGAATTGGCATATCCTCTGCCACTCCTAACCGCGTCATTAAAGTCTTTACTCTATCTCCTTGAAAGATCCGCATCAAATCGTCTTCACATGACACAAAAAACTGCGTAGTCCCAGGATCGCCTTGCCGACCACCCCGCCCCCTTAACTGATTATCTACCCGTCTTGAGTCGTGTCTTTCCGATCCAATCACCACTAAACCCCCGAGGTCAGCCACTCCTTCACCTAGCTTAATATCCGTCCCCCGCCCCGCCATATTAGTCGCCAAAGTAATCGCGCCCTTTTCCCCCGCCTTAGCAATAATCGCCGCCTCTCGCTCATTATTTTTAGCGTTCAAAATCTCATATGGCAAACCAAACTGATCCAAATATCGCGCAATTTCTTCGTTATTAGCAATCGAACCAGACCCCACCAGTACCGGCTGCCCCTTTTCGTGGTATTTTTTAATCTCCTCTGCAATTGCCTTTAACTTCCCCGCTTTGGTCTTGTAAATCAAATCATCCTTATCCACCCTAGCAATCGGTTTATTGGGCGGGATCTGAATCACATCCAATGCATAAATTTGTTGAAATTCTTCCGCCTCGGTAAAGGCAGTACCCGTCATTCCAGACAATTTTTTATACAAACGAAAGAAATTTTGAAACGAAATCGTCGCTAACGTCATCGATTCTTGTTTTACCACCACTCCCTCCTTAGCCTCAATTGCCTGGTGCAAGCCTTCATTATATCGCCGCCCCTGCATCAACCGCCCAGTATGTTCATCCACAATCATCACCTCACCCGAATTTGTTACCACATAATCCTTGTCCCTCTTAAACACAATCTCCGCCCTTATAGCCTGTTCCAAATGATATACTAGTCGTGTATTTTTCGTTGAATATAACGTTTCCACCCCTAAAATCTTCTGCACTTTATCAATGCCTTTATCTGTCAACGTCACAGAACGCCTTTTTTCATCAAATACATAATCTTCTGGCGTGAGTCTCGCCGCCACCTTGGCAAATTGATAATAACTCTCTGGATTATCCCCCGCCGGCGCCGAAATTATAAGAGGCGTTCGCGCCTCATCAATCAAAATCGAATCCACCTCATCTACAATCGCAAAATTCAACTCTCGTTGTCTCAAATACTGTACTTCACTCGTCATATTATCCCTTAAATAATCAAACCCAAACTCATTATTCGTTCCATAAGTAATATCTGCGTTATATGCTTCTTTCCGCGTGCAAGGCTTAAGATGCCGAAATCGCTCATCCGCATGATCTTCATTTTCATATTCCGCATCATAAATAAACGAAGCCTCATTAATAATTACCGCCACAGACAAACCTAGAAAATCATAAATTGGCCCGTTCCATCCCGCATCCCGTTGCGCCAAATAATCATTTACCGTTACTACATGCACCCCTCGCCCAGTTAGACCATTCAGATATGCTGGCAACATTGCTACTAAAGTCTTACCTTCACCGGTCTTCATTTCTGCTACCGCTCCCTCATTTAATACCATCCCTCCAATCAGCTGCACATCATAAGGACGCAGGCCCATTACCCGCTTAGTCGCCTCCCTTGCCACTGCAAAAACCTCCGGCAATAGCTCGTTCAAAATCTTCGTATCGTCTAGCGGCTTCCGTTTTTTACCTCGCTTGGCCCTTCTTCCCTTTTTATCGGAACTTTGGGACGCGCTTTCTTCCTCTTTTACCTCCTTAAGAGCCTTTCGGATCCGCTCCCGAAATATTTCTGACTGTTCCTTCAACTCTTCGTCACTCATTTTTTCATATTTCGGCTCTAACTTACTAATCTCTTGCGCCCGTTTCCATAGCCGTTTTAAAATCTTCTTCTGCGCATCACCAAACACCCCCTGCAAAAACTTAGTCAGCGCAGTTCTATCCGCCAGCTTGTCACTCGGTTTCTTCTCTTTGTGTACTTTTTGCTTAACAACCTTCTCGGCAGGTTTTTTACTGCTTATCTCTTTTTTCGCCATATAACTCCTAATCTACCCCCTATTGTACCACATTATTGCCCACGGTGAAAGATGTTTTTCCAATTCTTCTTCTGCCGATGTGGCTGCATCTCTAATTTATATCGCCGAATCTGCCCCAAAAGCTTTGCTTCTACTAGATCAATTCCAGCGAATACATTACTACACTCATCTTTTGCTGTCATTACCTTACCCCCAGTTGTTTCCATCGTCACAGAAATATCGTATTTTTCACTCTTATTTTTACCTACTTCTGTTACTGACACCTTCATCACTACATCTTTCTTTGTTCCTCTCGGTAAATACTTATCTAATTTCCCTAGGCGCTTCTCTACATACTTCTTAAGCGGTACATCAATCTTATACCCATTTCCACTCATTTCAATCTTTTCAATCATTTAAATTTCCTCCTCATTATTTAAATACGGTTTCAAAACCTCTGGTACTTTCAATTTACCACCCAGCTTGGCATAATTTTCAATCACCGCCACCATAGTCCGTGCTAATGACACTGCAGTTCCATTCAAGGTGTGCAACGTTTCCACAGATCCATCCTCCCGTCGCACTCGAATATTCAAATTCCGCGCCTGAAAACTTGTACAGTTAGAACAGCTCGTCAGCTCTCGATAGCACTGATCCACCGGCGACCAATATTCCACATCATATTTCTTAGCTGCTGGCGCACCTAGATCCCCCGCTGCAATATTAATCACCCGATATGGCAAGCCTAACTCCTGCCAGATTTCTTCCTCTGTCGCTAATATCATTTCATGCATCTCTTTTGACTTCTCCGGCAAACAAAACACATACATTTCCAATTTATTAAATTGATGTACTCGGAATAACCCCCGCGTATGCTTACCCGCCGACCCTGCTTCCTTCCGAAAACACGCTGAATACCCCGCATAAAGCAAAGGCAAATCTTTCTCGTCGATGATTTCATTCATATGGTAACCCGTCAGCGCAATCTCAGCCGTGGCAATCAGTGCCAAATCCTCCCCCTCAATAAAATATTCATCACTCTGGTCGCTAGTTCGCGGGTTAAATCCCGTTCCTTCTAATACCTTAGACGACACCAAATCCGGCACCGTAATAAAAGTAAATCCTTTTTCTAGCACCTTCTTCAAACCAAACTGCAAAAGAGCATTTTCTAGTAACGCCAATTCATTCTTAAGATAATAAAACTTCGCCCCAGCTACCTTGGCTCCTCGCTCAAAATCCACCCAATCCCGGCTCAAAGCATAATCCAAATGGTCCACACCACCCTTTGGCTTGCCGCCCCACGCTTTGATTTCTACCGAATCTTCCTCACCACCAAGCGGCACATCTTCAAAAATAATATTCGGTACCGCCTTAAGAGCTACTGTATATTCTGCCTCAACCCGACCCAAATCCTCTTCTAAGCCGGCCAATTCTTCTTTTACTGCTTTACCTCGCTCAATCAGTGCCTTTTCCGGCTTACCACCCTTCATTTTCGCCGCAATTTCATTTCGTTCTCGTCGGAGTTCTTCTACGCGCTGAAGTTCTTGTTTCCTCTTATCATCTAACGCCAATACCTCCTTTACATTAATTTGGTATCCTTTCTCACGAGCGGACTTTTCCACCAGTTCCAAATTCTCTCGTATAAACTTCACATCTAACATGTTCCCATTGTATCACAAAATTCATCAAAATTACATTCTAGTTTTCCTAACAAAACTTTATTAAACTTTTTCGCTCAACTTTGCCCAATCTGCTAGTTTTAAATCCCCTGGCCTTGCATCTACACTAATTCTCAATTCACCAAAAATCTCATCCAATTCGTCCTTTGATTTAAATCCTGCCAAATTGTGTACTAACTTCTTCCGCGGCGCTTTAAAACCCTGCTGAATCAGCCAAAACACCTTATCCGAAACCTCTGGTGTATGCGGTTTTAGTATTATCACTTGCGAATCCACCTTCGGCGGTGGCGTAAATTCGACCTTAGACACTACTGGCCCTGCCGTCACCTCAGCTCGATTCTTTACGAACAAAGACAACATGGTCTCTTTTTTACTCAATATTCGTTCTGCCACTTCTTTTTGCACTAACAATACCGCTCTTTCTGGCAAAGGCTCCACCGTCAACACCTTCTCAATAATTGGACTTGTAATATAATAAGGAATATTACCTGCTATAACATATTTTTGCGTTTTTGTCATATCACTGGGGATTATACTGCTGAAATCAAATTTGAGAATATCCTTATTCACTACCTTTAGATTCTTTCCCGGAAACGATTTGGGCAAATTTTCCGCTAGCCTCCTATCATATTCTATCGCAATCACCTTCTCAAACCGCCTCAAGAGTGAAGACGTTAAAGTACCTAGCCCCGGTCCAATCTCTACACATAGCTCGCCTTCACCCGCCAACCGAGCAATCTCATCCAAAATTTCTCGATTTTTCAGCCAATGCTGACCCAACATCTTGTTAGTACCAACCATGTGCATACCAGAAATTAATTGCTCCCTGCCAACCACCATAACGGCTCACATATCCCGCCATCCATTTAATCTGTGTCACTGGATTAGTCTCCCAATCCGCCCCCGCCGATGCCATCTTAGAACCCGGCAAAGCTTGCGGTATCCCATACGCTCCTGAGGGATTCGCTGCATCTACCCTACAGCCACTCTCATGATAAATCAAATCTATTGCCGCCGCAAGATCCGCCTCGCTCACTCCCGCTTGCCTTGCCCACTCCGCACAAGTCTCTTGATCTGGTCGCACCGAAGCTTTTGCCCCTACCGCTGTTACTCGCGCCACCGGCTGCCGCACTACTTCCTCCCCTACTACCTCGCGCGCCACCTCCACGTTATCCACATACAGTATATTATATGTTACTTTTTTCGTCCCCACCTCTCCCAACTGTCGCACCTCAGACTTACCTTTGTCCAAATTGGCATCCTTTACTGTTTCCTCCGCAAACGGAATTTCTTCCTCTATTGTCACAGTTCTCCCCCCATTTCGGCTAATCGTATATACATTTGCTACTCCATTTTCTAGAAAATTCTCATTTGGCGCTATCTCTACCTCGTCCCCATCGTACACCGTAATCCCTGCTTCCGTCAGAATAGTTTTTTTGTCATAACTCGCTGTCATTAAATATTTTTCCACCACTCCATCTTTTACCACTACCGGTCGCGCCCGATAAATATTGATAAAGAAATTCTCTGCATTTATTTCCGTTTCTAAACCTGGCTCCACTCTGTCCCCCTCGCTAATCAATACTCCAGCCCTTTCTAGTGCCTCACCTACCGTCACCGCATCTGTTTTTACAATTAATTTCTCTCCGTTATCATAAAAAGTCACGAATTTCGCCCCCACCGTTTCATAGCTATCCCCCTCCGCATAAGTATTTACCGAATACATTTTTATCAGACACGCCGAAAATACCACTATTACTAGCGTCATCAATCCATACAAAATCTTATCGAACTTCCTAGGAAGATTCATGCATCTATTATATCACATATGCTAAAAATCCGCCATCGATTCGCGCGCCTTTATAATCGATAGCGGATTTTTATTTTCTAATTTCTAGGTGGATTATAGAACCCGAATTTAGCCAAAATAGCTCCACATTCTGCTTCCACCCTCTCGCCAATCACCTCCCAATGTACTGGCTCCAGCTCCGACTGCTCTCAACTGCAGCCCGAACCTAATCTTATTTTAGCATAGGCAAAATCATTGTCAATATTGTTTTTTTAGATTTTTTATGTTCTAATATTTTTTCCGCCAACAGGAGTAAACCGAACATTTAGCCTTGACAATTTAAATATTTTGTTTTATGAACATTGAGAGAACCAAGTAGTTTTTAGCAATTTTTAGGAAATTTGAGTAGCGGGCCCGAAGCAGCCCGAAGCGGCGCGAAGCGCGAAAATTTCCGTTAAGAAAATTGTTAGAAATCACATGACGCGAGTGAATCGCTAATAAAATAAGATATTTAAATTGTCTATGCTATAATAGGTTACATGAACTGGAAGAAATGGCTCGACGAATTTGTTTTAGCTGGCAAAGGTATTTTACTGGCCGCTCGTGAAAAGCGTTTTTGGTACGGTTTTATCCCCAGTTTTTTCTTTTTTGGCTTGCTTATGAACCTTCTTGCCGGCGGCACTTCCAAATTTGAGCTAATGGGCATCTTAGGCTTTCCCCAGAGCCTCCGCATTATCGGCGAAAGTCTTCTTGCTATTTTTGGCGTCAATCAGCCCTTTTTAGACTGGCTACCAATTTTTGCTATTTCCATTTTGCAAGGTATTTTGATTGGCATCATCGTCCTCCTCTGGAACAAGAAAAAAGCCCAAAACGCCGCCAACCTCGAAAAAGCCGGCATCATCACTGGGCTAATCGCTCTCGGCGCCGGCTGCCCCACTTGCGGTGCCACCCTAATCACACCTCTACTTGGTGCTATTTTTTCTACCGGCGGCCTCGCTATCGCTGGCACTATTTCCACTATCGTCACCATCCTTGCTATTATTATTGCTATCCTCGCCTTAAAGCGCCTTGGCGTCGAAACTTATGTTATAATTGTAAATGAAAAATACCTAGCACGAAAATCTGAAAAGGAGCAACTATGAAAAATTTTCTTCGCATCTTTGGTGTTATTGCCGTTATTGCCATAATTGTTGCCGCCATCATAGCCAGTATGAACAACAAACCGTCCAACTCCGAAATGGTCTGGGACCAAGAAATGACTATCGGCAACCCCGAAGCCAAAAACTATTTCATTATTTACTCCGACTTAGTTTGTCCCTATTGTATCGCTTTTGAAAACGCCATTGTCGAACACGAAGACGATTTCAGGCAATATATCAAAGATAACGACATCCTCCTCGAAGTCCGCCTCTCTGACTTTCTTTACGAATACGGCGAAACCAACCCTATCAACTCCCGTCATTCTGCCGTTGCCACCTACTGTGCCAAGAAAGAAGGCAAATTCTGGGATTATTACAACAAAGCCGTTACCTCCGTATGGAACGATTATTTCAAAGCCTCTGGCAAATCCGCCGTAGCCAAAATGTCTAGCCTTGGCAAAGAATACTGGATTAACATTGGAAAATCTGTCGGTCTCAGCGACAACTTCAAAACTTGCGTCGAAAACGACGAAACTATTGAAGAGGTAAAAGCCAACGCCACCAAAACTGCCAAACTCGTCCACGGTATGCCCTACTTTAAATTTAATAGTTTCACTAGCTCTGGTTTTGATCTCTCTTGGGGCTATGACTACGTCCTGCAATATTTCCAAGCCGGCCTAGATTCCAAATAATTTTTCATTTTTAATACTGTCTGGCAAGTAATTTTTATCGAGGTGAAACCCCGCCTCCCACTTTTGCCCCTTCCCATATCCTAGATCCTTCATTAGCTTAGTCGGTGCATTCCTTAGCCACACCGGCACTGGTTCCCCTCGCGACTTTCGTGCAACTTCTAATGCCTTATACCACGCATCCGTCGTCGCTCGCGATTTCTTTGACTTAGCTAGCGCCACTGTCGCGTGTGCCAAAATCAATCCCGACTCTGGCATTCCTACTCGTTCCACCGCCTGGAAACACGCCGTAGCAAGGCTCAAAGCTCCGTTACCCGCAAGCCCAATATCTTCACTCGCAAAAATCACCATTCGCCGCGCAATAAATTTCGGATCCTCTCCCGCTTCCACCATTCGCGCCAAATAATATAGCGCCGCGTCCACATCACTCCCCCGCATTGATTTAATAAACGCTGAAATCGTGTCATAATGCTTATCGCCCTTCTTATCATACCCCGGCATTTTCCGCCCCGCCGCCTCTAACACCACCCGTTCATCCACCGCATTCGTTAAAGACAACGCCAATTCTAAATCCCCGAGCGCGCTTCGCGCGTCTCCGCCCGACAGCTCCGCAATTAATTCCAGTGCTTTTTGGGTAATCTTTACACTCATCTCTGTATTTTTTGCAACATTTGTTTCATTTTTTAGTTTCTTTACAATTTTCACTTTTTCTACTTTACACGCTCGTTTCAAAACTTCCAATATTGCCAATTTTGCCAAAGGCGCCACCACTACCACTCGCGACCGACTAAGTAGCGGCGAAATCACCTCAAAACTCGGATTTTCCGTTGTTGCCCCAATCAAAGTAATTAGCCCACTTTCCACATGCGGAAGAAATGCATCCTGCTGTGCCTTATTAAAACGGTGAATTTCATCCACGAACAAAATCGTCCGTGTTTTGAGATTCCAATTCACTCTCGCTCTCGTCACTACCTCTTCCACGTCTTTTTTACCCGCCGTCACCGCCGAAATTTCCACAAAATCCGCCTGAAATTCCTTTGCCAAAATTCGCGCTAAAGTCGTTTTGCCCGTCCCCGGTGGCCCCCAAAAAATCAAATTTACCGGCTCCTTTTGCCGCACAATCTCCGTCAAAATCTTCCCCTCGCCCACAATTTCTTCTTGCCCCAACACTTCCGACAACTTTTGTGGACGCATTCTCTCTGCCAATGGCACTCTATTCATATTTGGTATTATACCACGAAAACACCTCACAAAAAACTTTCTACCCTTCGCTGTTACTATTTAGTCTATACTTAAATTAAATATACTAAAAATAGCAATCTTCACCCCTATAACCAAATAGTGACTTTTTTCAAAAATTCCTTTACAAAATCAAATTTTTTATGCTACAATTAAGGTAACATTAATAAAAGGAGTTATTAAATGTATACTACAACTTATGGCGGCTACAGTCAAGCAGACTATGACGCCCTCTACAACGCAATGGCTGGCGTACCAGAAGGATTTTATATCTGGACTATAATCGCCTCAATCCTCGCCATCGTCGGTGGCGTCTTAGTTTACTGTCTCTTTGTTAGAAACAAAAACCAACCCAAGGGTAAATTCGCCAAATGGCTCAAAGATTTCCTCAGCTTCAAGATCATGTGGCTCGAACCTATTCTAAAAATAATTTACTATATCGCCACTATTGCTATAGTTTTAATTTCTTTCGGATTCCTCGGTTATGGTGGTTCCGGCGTCATCATGTTCTTCATGACTCTCATCTTCGGCCCTATTCTTATCCGCATTGTATACGAAGCCACTATGATGTTCATCATGATCTGGCGCAATACTCGCGATATTGCCGAAAATACTGCCAAGAAGAAATAGTCCGCTTCTAGCTTACAAAATCCCCTCTTTGAGGGGATTTTTTACCCAAAAAATCAAAAACTATGATATAATGTATACACGGCTCTGTAGCTCAGTTGGTAGAGCAGAGGCCTGAAGAGCCTTGTGTCACTGGTTCAAGTCCAGTCGGAGCCACCATCACGGGCGGTTAGCTCAGCTGGCTAGAGCGCGTCTTTGACGTAGACGAGGTCAGAGGTTCAACTCCTCTATCGCCCACCAACATTAACAATTTGGGTCGGTAGCTCAGCTGGTTAGAGCACGGGCCTTTTAAGCCCGGTGTCGAGGGTTCGAGCCCCTCCCGACTCACCAAGCTTGCGAGTGAAAAGAAAGCTTGCTTTCTTTTCCGAGAAAGCGCAGGTAAGGCAACATATAGTACGTACTCACCAAACATTAGACCATTCGGTCTTTTTTTGTTATAATAAAATCATGAAAACTATCAATACCTCTCCCATCTCTGGCGCACAAGAGCTCCTGCCAGAACAGCAAACCATATTTGACACACTCAAGTCTAAAATCCACCATATTTACAAACAACACGGCTATTACAATATCGAAACCCCCTGTATTGAACGCACCGAAATCTTATTAGCCAAAGCTGGTGGCGAAACTGAAAAACAAATTTACGAAGTCACCAAAACCGACGAGAAAACCAAAGCCACCCAAGCTCTTCGTTTTGACCATACCGTCCCTCTGGCTCGTTATATCGTCGAATACGAGAACAGCCTCAATTTTCCTCTCAAAATCCAACAAATTGGCCTTAATTTCCGCGGTGAGCGTGCCCAAAAAGGCCGTTTCCGCGAATTTTACCAATGCGACATTGACATCGTTGGTCGTGGTACTTTACCACTCACCTATGATGCCGATGTTGTCTCTACTCTACTTGACGCTTTTCAAGCTTTTGAATTAGATACTCCCATTCTTGCCCGCATTTCTAACCGCAAAATCCTTTCGGGTCTTTTAAACGCGCTCGAATTATCCGACCAAGCCATCGAAATCAGTCACATCATTGACCACGCTGAAAAAGTCACCCCCGAGCAAACCAAAGTTAGCCTCGAAGAGCTTAAACTCAATAAATCCCAAGTTAAGACCATTCTGGATTTCATTAATTTAAACGGCCCACGCTCCGAAGTCATCACCGCTCTCGAAAATCTCGAAATCAAAAACAATACTTTCGAAGCCGGTGTCACCGAATTAGACCAAGTCTTAGGCCTCCTCGAAACCATCGGTCTTTCTGACCAAATCACTGCTGATATGAAGATCATTCGTGGTCTCGATTACTACACCGGCACCGTTTTCGAATTTATCTTGCCCGAATACAAAAATATCGGCTCCATTGCTGGTGGTGGTCGCTACGAAAATCTCACTAGTTATTTTTCAAACCAAGCCTTCCCCGGTGTAGGCGGTTCTATCGGTCTCACTCGCCTCTTTTACATTCTCACCGAAGCCAACCTCTTAGATTCTAATAATCAAGAGCTCACCGAATACGCACTTATTCCTATTTCTGAGGCTGAAACCGAATATGCTTTCAAACTCGCCGACGAACTTCGTCGCAAAAACCACAGCGCCACCATAATTCTCACCGACAAAAAACTAAATGACAAGCTATCTCACGCCAGCAAAATCTCCGCAAACGGTATCATAATTGGCGAAGCCGAAACCACCACCGGTCAACTCAAAGTCAAAGATTTTGCCACCGGCAAAACCCGCGATTTCAGTTTTGTTACCGAAGGTATCATTGAACCCAGCGCCACAGATCCCACTGATTTCTGGACCGATCCATCCGAACCTTCTACCTTCCTCTAATTTACAAAGAACAATCAAAATATGTTATAATAGATAAAAATAAAGGAGTTATTATGGCAGACTTTAATAAAGTTCTTACCCCAGGGGATTACGAAAAAGGCGAACTCAACGTCGTCATTGAAATCCCTACTGGGTCAAACCACAAAATTGAATGGGACCGCGAGCACGCTTGTTTTATGCTTGACCGCGTCGAGCCTATGGCTTTTGCTAAGCCTTGCAACTATGGCTTTATCCCCCAAACTCTCGACGAAGACGGCGACGAGCTTGACGTTCTTATGATCACCGACCAACCTCTCACTACCGGCATCTGGATGCAAGCTCGTATCCTCGGCGTTATGAAGTTTGTCGATGGTGGCGAAGTTGATGATAAAATCATTTGCGTCCCCTTAGACGACCGCAACAACGGCGATAAATACCAAAAACTAGAAGATTTACCAGCACAAACCTTAAAGCAAATCGAATTTCACTTCAACCATTACAAAGACCTTAAGAAACCCGGCACCACTGAAGTCAAAGCTTTTGAAGGTTTAAGCACAGCCAAAAAAGTTATTTCTGCATCTATTAAGCGTTATCTAGAACAACACCCAGATCTAGCGTTCAAGCAAGAAGCAGAAAAATTCGCTGAAAACATCAAAACTAGCACCGAAAAGTTTTTCAATAATCTCGATAATCCCGATACTTCCACCAAAAAAACCAAATAACAGGCCAAGCTACAAAATACCTCCCCACCGGGGAGGTATTTTGTAGATAGCCTTATCTTTTATTCATTATTTTCAACTACTTCTTCCACAGCCTCATCACTTCCCGAATCTGCATTTTCGAGCGATTCCTTCACCGAATCAATATAAGTTTTTACGTCCGAAGCCGACATATCCTCATATACTGATTCATTAGCCTCCAAAATCACATACTTACCTTCTAGCGCCACTGATTTATAGGCGCCATCATTATTTTCCGAATAAAAATCGTAGGCTTTCTTTGCCGTAGCTTCATCCGCAAACTCATAATAAGCCTTCACACCAGTGATCTCATCCCCAGAATAAGCATAAACCAAATGACTCTTAAGCGGTGCATAAGCATTATCCTCTTCTTCCGATCCATCATATTCCATCGTCAAAACATACTTATTATTATCCGACACAAAATATGAATCACCCAATTTATTTGTATTTATTGCTACTACTGCCGCCACAATGATTATTGCAATTATCACCATCGCAATGCAAATACCCCCAACAATCACACTCTTATTATCTTTTTTAGTCCTTTTTTCAACCATAATATTCTCCTTTTATACTTCTATTATAACACTTTCATTAAAAACCTTAAGCTTTTTTATCTTCTTTTTACTTTCTTTCATCTTTCCACCATACCCCCTTGCTCTTATAATTCAATGATTTTCACCCTATCTTGTTTAGTGGTATCTCGATCTCGCACCGTCACTGTATCATCTTCTAAAGTTTCAAAATCCACTACTACACACTTTGGTGTACCAATTTCATCTTGCTTACGATAACGCTTGCCAATATTACCACTATCATCCCACGTGACATTTCCATATTTCTTTCGCAAAATCGCATAAACTTCTCGCGCTTTTTCCATAAGCTCCAGCTTGTTCTTTAGTAGCGGTGACACACAAAACCTATACGGCGCCAAATTGTCCGGCAACTTCAACACCACCCGCGATGAACCATCCACCTCATCTTCACAATACGCCGTAGTCAATACCGCCATCACCAACCTCTCTACTCCAAAACTCGGCTCAATCACATGTGGGACAAATGTTTCATTGGTTTTTTTGTCGCGATACTCCATATTTTTACCTGACTCTCGTTGAATATTAGAAAGATCAAAATCCGTCCGATACGCAATCCCCATTAGCTCTTCGCGTCCAATCGGGTAGTCAAATTCCATATCAATCGTCCGCTTACTATAATGCGCTCGATCCTCCTCCGGCACGTCTAGCTCATGAATACTATCTACAGGTAACATCATTACATTCTCTAAGAAATCATGCACATCAACCAGCAACTTATCGAAATTTTCCTCCCAAGTATTCGGCTTTACGAAATATTCAATCTCCATTTGCTCAAATTCGCGTGAACGGAACACGAAATCCCGTGGGCTAATTTCATTCCGGAACGCCTTCCCCTGCTGCGCTAGTCCGAAAGGCATATCCGGATAAATCGTATCTACTACATTCTTGAAATTCGTAAAAATCCCTTGCGCCGTTTCGCCACGCAAATATGCCAAAGAACTATCATCCGATACCGACCCTACATGTGTCCTAAACAGCATATTAAACTGTTTTACTTCATCCCAATTCACTTTGCCACAATTCGGACATTTCGCATTAGCACTCGTTAGTTCTTCACGCGTTACTTTCTCCGAAAAATCGCCCAAATGATCTGCTCTGAAACGTTTATGACACTCTTTACACTCCACCAACGGATCCGCAAAAGTCGCCGTGTGTCCACTAGCTACCCACGTACGTGGATTCATCAAAATTGCTGCATCCACCCCATACATATCATCTCGGTCTTCCACAAAATACTTCCACCAGGCGTTCATTATTTTTCGTTTTAGCTCCACTCCTAGTGGTCCATAATCCCAAGTCCCAGCCATCCCACCGTAGACTTCCGACCCCTGAAAGATAAATCCCCGCCTTTTACATAAACTTACTATATCCTCTAATCTACTCATAACCCCATTATATCACACATATTATATATGGTGCACTTATAGAGTTCCACCCCTGTTAATTTTTTGCCACAATTTTCGCTAAATTTAATACCTTCCCCATTAATCCCAATTTCACTTTTACTCTCTTTACCGTAGCCAAATTCGCCGTCACCATCAGCCTTAATATTTTAATTTCATTCACCCCATATTCGCCTTGTTCATTTTCTGAAAAAGCCTCCTCTTGCACATTCCAATCGTAATATTTTTCCGCGTCTAACCTCACGCCCATAACATCTCGATACAAATTTACCTCTTCTCCACTCACTCGCGCCAAATTCAATAAGAACCACGCCTCAATCATCGCCGCATCCGTATCCCCATTAATTTCTTCTAATACTTGCCGCGTTATTTCGAACCACTCTCTGCTATCCGTATGTTCCGCCACCATCGCAATTTTTTTCAAAACCAAAGCCATAAGCTCCATCCGCTCATAATCTTGCAAAATTTCCCCATAATGTTTTACCATCCGCGCGCTCGTCACTACCCCCAGTTCAGATTTGCCCAAGTGAATTTGTAACTCACTTAGGCAAAACATTTCCACCCCACCCGCCAATTTAGATTTCGGTCGTCGTACCCCCTTAGCAATTGCCACTATTTTTCCATTCGGTGTAATCAAATTCAAAATTCGATCCGCTTCTCCATAATTCGTTCGTCTTAACACGATCGCCAAAGTTTTTAAATCTTTTCCCGCACTACGCATCATTTTTGTTCTCATCATATTGCACTACATAATTTTTAATTTCCTCTGGCAACATGGTATTTTTATCTAACACTCCCACCACATTATATACACTCAAATCTCGTCCCGCCAAATCTAATGACGACACCACCACCACCGGCACTACCGCCGTATCCGCATAAGACGCTAATTCATTCAAAAAAGTAAACCCATCCGGTCCATCTAACAAAATATCCAGAAAAATCAAATCCGGCACTCCCGTTTGATCTAGCGCTTGCGCTGCTTCTATTCCATTAGTAAAAATTTTTACTTCTCTCAGCTCCCCACACGCCCGTTCTATACACCCTGCCATTATTTCATCGTCATCTATTACATATATCATCTCAAATCCTCATGCGAATAAACTCGTTTGCTTAGACACCGGCATTTCCACATAAAAACTCGTCCCATCTCGATGCCTTACCGCCCCTACTTTAGCATTCATATATCGCGAAAATTTCGACGCAATATACAATCCTAATCCTGAAGACCCCGGCCGCATCGCAATCGAAGTTGGTTTTTCAATCCATCCCCGTTTCATTTCTCGCCATACGTCCATCGGTAATGCTGGACCATAATCCCGCACCATTATTTTTACTTTACCTTGAAAATCTTTTACATTCAGTTCCGCTCTTGTCCCCTCTCCCGAATAATGCATCGCGTTTAACAAGAAATTATATACCACGCTATGCAACAAATCCCGATTTGCCGTCACTAGCCTCGCCCGATTGCTGTACTTGATAAATAATTCTCGCCGATTGTAATCAAACAAATACATAAGTTCTCTCGCCACTTCATCACATACTACCCTTACCGCCACTGGTTCCATTTCGAACAATCCATCTTCAAGCCGCCGAATTTTTATTAAATCGTTCACTTGTTTAATCGCCCGTTCACTCACGCTCACCATTTCATTTCTTGTGTGTTCACCCTCTGCATCCATCCCAGGCAAAGTGAGTGCCAATTGCCTTAGTACAGCCAGTGGTGCTTTTAGCTCGTGCGCCGCTACCAAAATCCCATCTACCTCCGCTTCCATACCACTATTATAACACCGAGCCCCCTAAATCAAAACCATAGGCTTCTTAGCCTCTTGAATAAATCCGCTAGTTTGGTATTTTATCCGTATCAAATGCTATTGTTGATAAAATAAGCATAGAAAAATGATAAAGTAATCACAGAAAAATACCGAAATAGCAAATTTAGCAAGAAATTACTCGTTGAAAGTGACAGTCTTAAGCAACTCATTAAAATCTTTTTCAAATAGCACTGAATCCGTCTGCAAAATTGCAGTTTTATCTCTTATCTTGAATGTTACAATAAAACCATTCAATTCTGTATTTGGTATTGTACCAGTATAACGATTAGCCGTAATATTGTTATTTGGGCCAATCGTCACCGACTCCATCGTCAGCCCAGAATCCCTTCTATCCATATCTCGTTGATATTTCTCAGTCACACTATCAAAACTCTCATTAAGAATAGTTACTCTCAGTGCATTAATCGTGTCATTACTCACCGTATCTACTTGCCCCGGATTAAAATAGGCATTGAAATTTCCACCCGTATTTGCCGCTTCCGCCACATAAACACTCCAAGTTTTAGGATAATTAAAAGTTAATTGCCCATAATCTAACGGCCCTGCAAAAGTTTTGTACGGATTCTTTTCCCTTTCTGCATACTCCTTCTCATCCTCTTCCCGTTGTTCAACCTTAGCATTCGCCACCGCCTTAGATATTTTTCCATCCACATCTGTCTGTGCCTCATTCCATTGCATCGTCATCCAAATAAACAATCCAATAAACGTCACTGCTATTAATGACAACAAAATAATCACTATTGTCTTAATTAAACCCGAGTTATCTTTTCGTGACTTCACCGGCGCTTGCATCTGTTGCACCATCGGCATCCCATTCGGTCCCATCGCTTGATACTGTGGCCCTGCCGGCTGCATTGGTCGCATATCCGGCACCCCACTCGTCCGTGGACCCATATTATTTGCACTACTCATACCGCTCATGCCAGGCATCTGATAATTATCCATAACCCCATTATATCACACTCCCCGCTAAAATTGATATTTTTATCTACCGCGCCAAACACCGCACCGAAACAGCATCTAACCTATTATATTTTGCAGCTACATTAAGCCCACCATCGACTTCATCAATTAGATCATAAATATATGATTTAGTATCCGACGATACAGTACTAGTCCAAAACCTCCCAGTATAACCAGCTGACGCCAAATAGCCATTCCCACTGCTCCCCCAAACAGTCCCAGAACGCACTAAATATAAAGGAGCGACAATTAAATTTGCACCTGAACCACCATAATAATAAACCAGATTATAAATTTCATTGGAGCCAATAACCCCACTTTCATAAGAAGCAATCCTCGAAAGTCTCCAACCCAAAGGACACACTGAGTTTTCCGGATTATTAGAAATACTACTATAAGTAGAATCGATATAAACAGAAGAATCATTCGAAGCAATAGAAGCTGACCAATTATAATAATTGCCTACGCTACCATGTTCGCCATTTTTGCTAGTATCTACTCCCGTATAAGATCTATTCGAAAAATAATTAGCATAAACATTATCCTTTTTCCACATATAACTGCAAGCAATAGCATCACCACCCGGCCAACAAAGCTTAGAGTTATAATCAGTGCCAACCCAATACCAATTACCCGAATCTACCGAATATGGATGAATAGGACTGCCTCCCCAACTAGCAAGCCAAGTAATTTTTGCAATTTCATCCGTCACCGCATTTATCGTACTTCTCTCCGGTATCCAGCTAATCACGCCACCATCGCAATCAACTTCATCATTAGAACAACTATAGCCGTCCACATAGCCATTTATACCATATTCTACAAGATCCGTATCATTAGAAGTTAAAGCTACGTCCTTATCCAGATTTAAGTCCAAGTTCTGCGTCATCCAACAATGCCCATCTTTTAGCTTTGCTACCCAATAAACATTATTGTCTCTAATGTCTATTAACTGTGCCTCCATAGTATCAGAGTTATCAGTAAGTTGTGAAGTATAGACATTATTACATATGGTATTACTCATATCTTGCATTTTATAATAACCATTAAGCATAGTGATAGAAGGGTCAGATGTTGCTGCTTCTTTGAAGGCATCATAGAAAGATACTGGAGTAGCTTTTCCTACCGCAGTAAAGTTAACTGTATTAGTATATTCCCCTGCTGCTTGAGTATTACTAGCTTTAGCTCCTATTTTAAACTTGATAGTATTAGTACCAATAGCAGTAGTATCTACTAGCTTAATACCAGTACTAGAGTAGATGGGTAGACCATTATAACCATTGG
>JAFWLR010000011.1 GCA_017510985.1 Candidatus Saccharimonadota bacterium
ATTTATTCCTCCACCCGGGCTACTCGCCGTTGCACCTAGTACACCATTCGTGTTTGCTGCATATCCCAAATTATTAGCACTAGACAATCCTTTCACGCTTCCAGTTGCCAAAAGGCCTAGTTCTGTCCAGGAGCCAAAGACCCTTGAACCGCTAACATTATATCCACTTACACTAGTTTTTGCCGCCACCGCAGTATCTGCATTTCCATTAATATACGTATTTCCACCCCAAATTTGCATGCTTGGTCTCTTTGCTACACTAAAGCATACCGGGGCCGAATAAGTCCAACTCTTATTTATACTATTCGCATCAATATTTGTATTCGCACCACTATCTGCCGGCCAAATTTTCGATCGTATACAAACCTGCGTTCCTGCCTTTACATCCGGTATATTAATATCCTGAGAGCCACCTGGCACTACTTTATCTTCCCACATATTTCCTACTGCAAAGTTCGATCTTCTAGCCGAATTTGTACTAATTGTTTCCTCAGTTTCACTATCTACCCGAAAATTATTGCCATTTGTCCCGCAATTATTTATACAAACTTGCAACCCAACTTTAATATCTCCTGGTACATTAGTTACATACGATCGACTCTTATCCTTAGCATTAGTAGTCACAGTATTCTCTCTTCTGCCTATCGTATAGTTAACTTCAACGTTCAATGGCTCCCCAGCGTAAACATTCCCTTCACTTGATATACTCGTACTATTTTTAAAGTTATATGGCACCTTTGCCACCGCGCTATCACTCAGACTTCCTAGATCCACTGTTACGGTTCTGTTATAACATTTCCCTCCAAAACATTCATTTTTTACGCTAGCAGACTTTGGCACTGTTTTCACTCCATCATTAGTATTTGCCGTTTCCTTTAACTCAGTACCCACTTCACCCAATGTTACTGTATGATTATTTGACTCTTGATGCGAACTAGTATCACCATTAGTATATTTTTTATCTATCCTCGTCATAGTAAACCCACTACTGCTCACGCTAAACCCGTTCGCCCAAGTATTTCCACCACAAGTCCTTGCCGACAACGCATTTGCCACAGTGGTATCTTTGTAATTAGCCGTATCCTTAAAGGCCTTATCATCACTCTCCGGACAAACATTCGTGCTAGATCCATTGATAACTTTCATCTTATCCGGTTTATAATTAGCAAAACCTTGCGCTCCTCCCATATATGTAGCCTGATAAGTCAACGCATCGCCGGGCTTCGCATACACCTCGTCTAGCCAATTATTATAAGCGCTTACAGACGTATTTTTCACTTTCATACTTAAACTAGTCTCGCTTGGCCCCTCAGCATACGCACAAGCCTTCGTCGATGCCGCCGTACTATACTTCTCGCCCAAGCGCGTATAAAATGTCATTGTCTCACATACATATTCTCCTGGATGCAGGGTATATTTTTGAGTTCGCGCTCGCGTCGAATAATACCCTCCTTCCTTGTTTTTCGATAACTTTACTGTGCCATCTTGATTAACGGGATTACCCAACCCCCCCAAATTCAACGCCCCACTAGCAACACCAGGTATATTCGTATCCACCGTAATACTGGCTATTTTAGCATTTATATTCCCAGCATAAGTTCTCAAACTATGCGCAATAGTAGCCTCGCAACTACCATTACAGTTTGAAATCGTAAGTGAAGGGTTGGTGCTAGGAGTAGTTCCAGTATAACCCGTACTATGATTAGTTAAATCGTTTTCATCTACCCCCACTCGAGACATCCCCTCAAACTTAACGGAATACACAGCATACATTGTTGTAGGCAAAGCTGCATATTTTACATTTATAGTGTTATACGTACTACTATCTGCTGGGACTTTTGTCCTATAAATATTGTGCCCGCTTGCACTTGTGGCACTCACATTTGACGCAGTTGGGCTAATCCTAAAACCCGCAAACGCATATCCGTCCGCCGTCTTTCTCGTTAAAGCTGCTGTTCCGCTGGTCACATCTGTCTTTTGAGTAGGTATTACACTGTTTTTGATCGTCTTCCAATCAAATAGCCTTTTCGGTACTAGTTTAAGCCTTCGCGCCTGGTCTCCCATACCCGGCCACCAACAGAAATAATACGTCGACCCTTTTTGACCAGGCTCAGGAAACTTATTTCCATATGGATAATCTTGATTATAATAATATTTATAAGCTTGTTTAAATTGCGTCAAAGCATTGTTGGTGGTCTCTGCACTACTATTGTCGCTCGGGTCATCATAATGATCAGCGTAATAAATCTCTGTTCCATTAAGATACAAATGTTGCCCCAGCATCCAACTTTGAGAATAATAATTCGGTCTACCATCTTTATTAGAATAATTATAACTCCAGAAATGGCCCCAACTACTATCATCTTCTAGCCAATACAAATACGAACTGTTGCTAAATCCCCATAAAAAGGATAGCAGACCAAAATTATAATAACAATTTCCGCTATAATTACAACTCAAATCTCTTCCCCAAGCATCATTGCCATAATGCCAAAATCCGCCATCGTGCTCAGAACACTCACTCGCAATCTCATTATTGTTTGAACTATCAAAAGTAGATAGACTATTCGGATCTGGAACAAAATTTATCTTACCCGTCACTTCTCCAGTTGCTTTATAAAAAATCCACGAATTCGTACCACTAAACGGCGGAGCACCGCCCCCCCAACCTCCACCACCCCCCGCATAATTCGCATTGCCACCAATCACTGCACCCCCACCAGCAGCATAAACAGTACCGGCACAAAAAACAACACACGCAACTGCAAAAAACAACAGGACAATCACAAATAATCCATTTTTATTCATTCGACACCACCTCCTCTCTAGTAAATCCACTTATTTTTTGTGCATAATTATCAGCTGTTTCATTATCACCCATCATTTTATATACTCGCTCAAAAGTAGCATAATATCTTATTGCTACCGCAGGTTCCACCTGTTCAGCTTGTTCACTTACACTATTCAAAAAATCAATAGCCAGGTCATTGTTTTCCTGAGCAATAGCAAAATTCGCCGCGCAAGTCGCAAAACTAACTTTATATATAGCATTGTCACTATTCATAATTTGATTTCTCAAATCTAGTACCACTTCATCAAAAGTCTTTGTGTTGTCAGCAAAAAGCTGTGTAATATCACTACACGTATTGAAACCCACCACAATTTCCCGAGCATCATCAGACAAAGCACTGTTTTCTTCAGGAACACTATCTTCTTCACTATTCACAACGCCACTCTTCCCCATATTCACCACCACAATCCCAATCACTAATCCCACCACTACTACACACAACACCCCCAACACTATACCTAGCACCTTATTCGTCTTTACCGAAACCCCTCCCTCTTCAGCTGGCCTTTTACCTCCATTCATACTACTATATTAGCACAACCATCATGAAAAAACAACTACATTGCACTACATCACACTCAAACTTTACCGTGTATAGGCCACATTATGCGCCATCGCCTGAGTTTCTAACATCACTAAACGTGTAGCGTCATCCACCGCCGAATTCACTGAATGTTTCACTCGAGCATGTTCTTCCGCCTTTTTCGCATCATTCCAACGATCCAACGTCCCCACCAAATAGCCGGTAATTCGCCGCAAACGTTCAAATTTTCCCTCGTCAAAATACTGCGCATGCTGGTTAAAATATTCTTCAGCCGCCTCATCACCAGCCTTTTTCGCAATCAATCTAGTCCCCACCTCCACCAAACAAGAGACATGCAAAGTATCATAATGGTTAAAATCATCAAGAGCCTCACGAGCGTCTTTTTCCGTAATTTTAGCATACCGATTCAACGATTTAATATAGCGTTTAATATCAAAATTTACTGCGTCTGATGGATTAGTATAGACAATATTCTTCATGGTTTAACCTTTCGTTATTTGTTTATAAGTATTACCTAAAAACCATTTTAACGCTACATATAGCGGATGTCAAGCACTTTTCAACACTAAATATGGTATTCTTGTGGAAAACTCCAAATTATATGCTACAATAAGATTATGCCAGAATTGCCAGAAGTCGAAACAGTAAGAAGAGGTCTCAAAAGTTTTATTTTGAGTCAAAAAATCCAAAAAATCCAAGTCCTGTGCGCAAAATCCTTTATCGGCCAACCAATCACGGGACAAATCCAAGATATCCGTAGATTCGGCAAAGCCCTAGTGATAGACCTAGACAATGGCTACTCTCTAATGATCCATCTTCGAATGACAGGTCAACTCATTTACGACGGCAAAGAACGCTACGCCGCCGGTCACCCCAGCGAAAACTTCATAGACCAATTACCCAACCAACAAACTCGCGTAATCATCAAACTCACAAATGGCACTCTTTATTTTAACGATCAACGAAAATTTGGCTTTATTAAAATCATCCCCACATTAGAAGTAAAACAAGACAAATTCATCCAAAAGCTCGCTAAAGAACCCTGGCAAATGACTGCCGCAGAATTACACGCCAAGTTACAAAAACATCAAAAATCAACCATCAAAAGCGCCATCTTAGACCAAACCATCATTTGCGGTCTTGGTAACATCTATGCCGACGAAGCCCTCTACAAAGCCAAAATCCACCCAGCACGAAAAGCCGGAACTTTAAGCCCCAAAGAAACTAAAAACCTCCTAACCGCTGCCAAACAAGTTATGGAAAAATCCATCGCCTCCGGCGGTTCCACCATACGCAATTATGTCAAAGCTGACGGCACCCGTGGAAATTACTTAGACGCATTTGCTAACGTATATCACAAAGATGGTCAAGCCTGCACCAGATGTGGTACCACTATCGTCAAGACTAAAATAGCTGGCCGCGGAACACACTTTTGCCCCAAATGTCAACAACTCAAAGAGGTATCCAATGCTTAAAGTATTTTACGGCGAAAATCGCGTCAAAGCCAACGACGCCATCCAAAAATTCCTCGGAAAAAATTACGAAGTCATAGAAGGATCAAATCTAACAGCCACAGACTTACCTAGTTTATTTTATGGCACTTCCTTGTTCAGCTCCGAACGCGCAATCTTGATTCGTGACATTTTAACCAACAAAACAGTAGCAGACGAGCTCATCAAATATCTAGATTCACCCTACAAAGTGGCCATTTTAGAGCTCAAAATAGACAAAAGATCCAGTGCCTATAAAGCCCTTCAAACCAAAATCACATTCACAGAATTCACCATGCCACGCGACAAGGAAGCTGGCATCGTCTTTGATATTTACAAAATAGCCAAACGCGACGGAGCGAAAGCCGTCAAAATGCTAGATAGAATCAAAGCTTCACAAGAACCTATGATGTTTCTAGGGCTAATGATTAGCCAAGCTTTACGAGACTACCAAGCGCACCCCCAAGGAGCCAAAGAAAAGAGAGCTCTACACGAACTCTCTAAACTAGATATAGACCTAAAATCCTCCAAGATCGCACCGTGGACGTTAATCTCAGCTTTTTTACTTAGGCTATCTTCACGCTAGCGGCTTTCGCCATCGCATGCAACCGAGCCTTACGACGCGCAGCAGTATTCTTCTTTAGAAGATTCTTTTTCACAGCCTTGTCATACTCAGACTGAGCCTTCTTCAAAGTCTCTTTAGAAGGATGGTCTTTAAAAGCCTTCAATGCAGACTTTATATCTTTCTTAATTTCTTTATTGTGCTCAGTGCGCTTAGTAGCTTGGCGAGCAGCCTTCTTGGCAGATTTGATAATCGGCATTTGATTCCTACTTACATTAAAATTAATAACTTACTCTTAATTATACCTCTTTTCACGGAAAAAGTAAAGTCCAACAAGTTTTCCACAAGTTTACCTCTGTTAATCCTTAAAATCTACAACTCTCCCCAGTTTTCCCCCTTAGTTACCTCAACCGCTAATTTTACCATAAGTTCCGGCGCCACCGCTTCCATCTCAGTCTGCAAAATCTTTGCCACCTCATTTGCCAATTTGGCCTCACATTCCACAATCAACGAATCGTGCACTTGCATCGTGAGTTTCGCCCCTTCCGGCAATTTTTTATCTACTAAAATCATCGCCCGCTTCATTAAGTCCGCCTCTGTCCCCTGAATTGGCATATTGGCAGCCGCTCTCTCTGCCGCCTGTCGCACTACAAAATTAGACGATTTCACATCCGGTGTTGGCCGCCGCCGCCCATAATAAGTTTCTACATACCCCTCTTCTCGCGCCTGCCGCAAAACCCCATCCAAATACCCTTTAATCGGCGCCCTCAACTTAAAATAATTATCGATAAACTGTTTAGCCTCTCCTATTGGCATTTTTGCCGCCTCTGCCAACCCCTTCACACTCATTCCGTATAAAATCCCAAAATTAATCACCTTCGCCGCCCGTCGCTGATCCTTAGTCACCCTATCCATCGGTACATCAAACGCCTCCGAAGCCGTCTTTGTATGAATATCCACGCCCCTGTTAAAATCATCCATTAGTGCCTCGTCCCCCGCCAATGCTGCCGCCAACCGGAGTTCAAATTGCGAATAATCCGCACTTACTAGCACCTTTCCAACCGGCGCTACAAATCCCGCTCTAATCCGTTTTCCCTCCTCTGTTCGCACTGGAATATTTTGCAAATTCGGATCCTTCGAACTCAACCTCCCCGTCGCTGTCACATTCTGCGTAAAGGTCGTATGAATTCGCCCTTCCGTATCCGCTAAATCCGGCATTGGCGTAATATAAGTAGATAATAGTTTAGATACCTCTCGGTATTCAATAATTTTTGAAATCACCGGATGCAAATCATATAATTTGGCCAGCTCCTTCGCCCCTGTAGAATATCCTCGCGTCGTCTTTTTAATCCCTTTTACTGGTAACCCCAAATCCCCAAATAATACCTCTGACAATTGTACCGGCGAGTTCACGTTAAATTCTCGCCCCGCCAACTTCCATATTTCCCGCTCCAGCCTCTCTACCTCTGTCGCATATTCCTTTCTTAACTTCGCAAAATACTCTCGGTCAATCAGCATCCCCTTCTTTTCCATTTTATATAAAATCGGTATTAGTGGCAAATCAAATTCTTGATAAACTTTTTCTAATTTCGGCAATTTTGCAAATTCTGCTCTTTGCCTCTGATATACCTCCTCTGGCGTTTCAGCCTCAAATAGCGTCATTTGCTCCCGTGCTAGCGGATTTAACAAAAACTCCGCCTGCCCCAAATCCCAATACGGTTTTTTCTGCTCCAAAATCTCTTCCGCCACCTCTGGCTTCTCGTGCATCAACCCCTTTACATCCCAATCTACAATTAAATTTTTATCAATTTCAAAATTATCATTTATTTTTATTTTTTCAGGCTTAATTTCATTAAAATCAAATTTCCTAATCAAAGAATAAAAATCTAATTTTTTCAGCCCCTCAATTACTTTCTCTTGGTCAAATTTAAAATCCGGAATCTCAGCAAGCAATACCGGCGCGTCAAACCTAATCTCAGCCAATTTATAAGACATATACGCCGATTCTTTTCCCACCTCTAATTTATTATGTAAAGATCCCTTGACCTCATCTAAATGTTCATACACTCCATCAAGATTACCATATTCATTCAGTAGTTTCGCCGCCGTCTTTTCTCCCACTCCCGGCACCCCCGGAATATTATCCGACGCATCACCCTTGAGTGCCTTAAGATCTAGAAATTGCGATTTTTTGATCCCATATTTTTCCTCCACCTCGGCCACATTTATCTCTTCAATTTTAGAAAACCCTTTCAAAATTCGCCACATATGAGTATTAGCATCCACAATTTGCAACATATCCAAATCAGATGAAATAATATATGTTTCAAAATCCCCCGCCTCATCGGCCTGCCGAGAAAGCGTCCCGATAATATCATCCGCTTCATATTCCGGCACCTCTACAAACGACCACCCCAAATCGCCAATCAACTCAATTAAAAGAGGTATCTGCGCATAAAAATCTTCCCCCGGCTTCACCCGCCCTGCCTTATATTCTGGAAAAATCTGCCGCCGCTTTGCCGTAGAATCACGCGAATCCCACGCTACCACCACTTTGGTCGGGTTTAATCTTGATACTATTTCCATCGCAATCGCCGCAAACCCATATACACCCCCCGTTGGCGTCCCATCCGACAAAGACAATGCCCCCATTGCATAATACCCTCGATAAAACACCGATTTTCCGTCTATCAAAACAAGACGCTTCAAAATTTTATCTCCTTTAATATAGCATCAATTCGCTCTGTCATTTCCGGTACCGTTCCATTATTCAATACATAATAATCCGCCGCCACAATTGGTCCACCTTTTTCCAAATTCTCAATTTCTGCCACATCTCTACCCTTAATTTCCGTTTCACTCAGTGGCCGCACCGCCCTTTCCCCTACTCTCTGATACCTCAATTTTTTATCCACCACTATCCCCACAAAAGTCATACACCCCGGAAATTCGTGTCGCAAAATCTTATACTCCGTCCAAGAGTACACTCCATCTAGCACAATCCGTCTCTGTCCCGCCTCCACTAGACTATGCACCTCACGAATCGCTTGCTCTACCACCCAATTACTCCCCTCCGTTTCGCGTATCATTTCCCGAAACTGTTTTTCATTTTCCTCCGTAATCTCAATTCCCCTCCGTTCCATTTCACCCAAAATCATTCCCCCAAAATACACCTTCGGATATCCCTTTTCCGTCAAATAATCCACCGCCACCGATTTACCGCTCCCACTCATCCCCACAATCGCCAAGATTTTCACATTTTCCATACTATCAGTATATCACACCCTCAACCAAATTCCACCACCCCAAATCACCATCCTACTTCAGACGCCCATTCACCTCCGTGTCATCACCTTCAAATATTTCTCTGTCTTTTTTATCTCAATTTTTTTTACCCCCGTAAACGCCTGCGATTCCCCCTCTGCTTGTATTTTCACCGTTGCCAGATCGTTAAATTCTAATACATCCCCAGTTGTCTCCATCCCTGGTACTTTTGTCAACATACTCTCAATCATAAATTTCACCAGTCGCAAAAAGCACACAAGCCCCCCTACCCCACTCAAAAATGTCCGTTTCTCTAGATAACTTTCACCCCCCTTCATTACCCTTGCCATATATCGTCCATTCACCGCAAAGTAATCTGAAATTCGCTTATCTTGCAATGCTCCATTCAACTTAAACTCTGGCATCCACACCTTTTTTCGCCGATTCTTAAAATACCACCCCGCCAAATTCGTATACGAACCTATATATCGTCCTAGCTTTCCCTTCAATAATTTCCGCATTTTACTTTGGTCATAAATCTTCACCGCCTCCGCCATCATCCCCACCGTCACGTAACAAGTCGCATACCGCCAATGCTTTTCGTCTACGATAATCTCTAATGGATATAATTTCTTCACTTTTTCATCAAATATATCTTCAAAAGTTTTTGTCCCTAGTGTCCTAGCCAAATCATTAAAATTCCCGTACGGCAACACCGCCAAAGTTACATCACGACAATCAGACTGCAAAATCGCGTTCACCGCTATCACACCTGTTGCATCGCCTCCCGCCGTCACCACAGTATCCCCATCTTGCAAAATCCCCGTAAGCTTAGTCACATTCCCCTCTATACCAATCTTTTCCACCTCATATTTCCCCACCATATATCCTGGCAAATCTCGTACTTTACAAAGCACCCCCTCCCGCACCTCCGCGTATCTAGATGAACGCGGGTTATAAACCACTAGCAATCTTTTCACATCACCCCCCAAAGCTAGGCAACAGCCACTTGAGCGCCGCATAAATCAACACATACGCCACTAGTCCAATCACAATTTCAAACATCCGTCGTTTTGATTTACGCGTTTTTTCTTCATTTCCCCCGGCCGTCAAATATTGAATTCCCACAACCGTAATCCCAATTACCCCTAATATTCCCACCCCCACCGTCATAATATCTACTACTAAATTCAAAATACTTTTTACTCCCTCACCGCCTCCACATTCACAACCAGTACTAGTCCCGTTCCCAATTATCGCCGTCTTGGGTCGCGTCCCCGCACGACCATCCTCACAAGTACAACTCTCAGTATTCGTCGATGTGTTACTTGTTGTATCGTCCGCATATACCGATCCGCCCATTACTAACAACGCCCCCAACACTACCGCTATCATTCCACTTAGTATTTTTTTCATCTTGCCTCCTACCTCAAATATTCGTGTAATTTTTTCGTATCTTTATTTTTGCGTAATTTGCTCAAAGCCTTCGCCTCAATTTGGCGAATCCGCTCCCTAGTCACTTCAAACTCATTTCCTACTTCCTCCAACGTATGCGGCCTACCACCCCCAATCCCAAATCTTAACCGTATAATCTTCTGCTCCCGATCCGTCAAAGTAGCAATGATTTCCGACAGCTGCTCCTTCAAAATCTGATTCGATGCCGCTTCTTCTGGGCTATCCCGTTCTTCATCTTCCACAAAATCACCCAACACCGAGTCCTCGTCGTCCCCCTCACGCCCCACCGAAGCATCCAGCGAGGCAATATCTTGCTTAATTCGCATCACATAATCAATTTTGTCCGCATCCATCCCCAGTGCCTCCGCAATTTCTTCGTTAGTCGGCTCTCGATTTAGCTCCGAAGTCAATTTTCGCGTAGTTCGAAGTACTTTGTTGATCGTTTCCACCATATGCACCGGAATTCGAATCGTCCTCGCTTGATCCGCAATCGCCCTCGTAATTGCCTGTCGAACCCACCACGTCGCATAGGTTGAAAACTTAAATCCTTTATCTGGGTCAAATTTTTCTACTGCCCGCAGCAAGCCAGTATTGCCCTCTTGGATCAAATCCAAAAAATCCAATCCCCGCCCCCCATATCGCTTGGCAATCGACACCACTAGTCGCATATTAGACTCTACCATCTTGTCTTTGGCCTTTTTATCGCCTTTGACAATTCTTTGCGCTAGCTCCGCCTCTTCCTCTGGCGTTAGCAGTGGAATCTTACCAATCTCTCTGAGATATAGCCGCACCGAATCATCCGCAAAAGCATCTACATTCTCTGCCGTAATCGCCAATTCTTCATCTGATAACTCTTCTTCTCTCTCTAAATCTCGGCTCTCTGGTTCATCTACAAGATCAATTCCTTTTACATGCAAAATATCATCATTATTACCACTCATTGTTCCCAATTATATCAATAATTTCCAACTTAGTAAAGTCTATTTTCACATTTTCCCATCCCACCCCTGTGTTAGCACTCTTGACACGACAGTGCCAACATGCTACAATAGAGGTATATTAGCACTCTACAACCACGAGTGCCAACACAAAATAATCAAAAAGGAGATATAATATGAGTAAAATTATCGGTATAGATTTAGGAACTACCAACTCAGCCTTTGCCTACATGGTCGCGGGCAAACCTGAAGTCATCACCAACGCTGAAGGCGACCGCACTACCCCTTCAGTAGTCGCTGTCACCAAAAAAGGTGAGCGCCTCGTTGGTAAAGTAGCCCAACGTCAACGCGTGACTAACCCTAAAAACACCATTTATGGCATCAAGCGTCTCATCGGCCGCAAATTCACCGACAAAGAAGTAGAGCGCGACAAAGAAATCAGCCCCTACAAAATCGTCAAAAAAGGTAACGGCGTAGCGGTTGAAATGGACGGAAAAGAATACACCCCAGAAGAAATCAGCGCCATGGTTCTCTCTAAAATCAAAGCTGACGCTGAAGCCTTCCTCGGCGAACCGGTCAATGAAGCCATCATTACTGTCCCGGCTTACTTTGACGACTCTCAGCGTCAAGCTACCAAAGACGCCGGCAAAATCGCCGGTCTCGAGGTCAAGCGTATTATCAACGAGCCTACTGCCGCTGCTCTCGCCTATGGTCTAGAGAGTAAAAAAGACGAAAAAATCGTCGTTTTCGACCTCGGTGGCGGTACTTTTGATGTTTCCATTCTCGAACTCGGCGACGGCGTCTTCGAAGTGATGTCCACCAACGGCGACACCCATCTCGGTGGTGAAGATTTTGACAACGTTATTGTCAACTTCCTCGTCGACGAATTTAAAAAAGAGTCTGGCATCGACATTAAAAATGACGCCGCTGCTATGCAACGTGTCAAAGATGAAGCCGAAAAAGCCAAAAAAGAGCTCTCTAGTAGCACCTCCACCGACATTAACCTCCCGTTCTTGTCCGCTGACGCCGACGGCCCCAAACATTTTGAATATACTCTTACTCGCGCCAAGCTCGAAGAACTCGTTGCGCCCCTCCTCGACCGCCTTGCCGAGCCAGTCGAAAAAGCCTTAAAAGACGCCAAACTAAGCACCAAAGACATTGACGAAATCGTCATGGTTGGTGGTATGACTCGTATGCCCGCTGTAGTCGAAAAAGTCAAGCAAATTTTCGGCAAAGACCCGATGCAAGGCGTCAACCCCGACGAAGTCGTCGCTGTCGGTGCCGCCATTCAAGGTGGTGTCCTCCAAGGCGATGTTAAAGACGTTCTTCTGCTCGACGTTACTCCGTTAACACTCGGTATCGAAACCATGGGCGGCGTCCGCACTCCGTTGATTGATCGTAACACCACCATCCCAACATCCAAATCCGAAGTCTTTAGCACCGCATCAGATAATCAACCCCAAGTCGAAATCCACGTCCTTCAAGGCGAACGCGAATTCGCCGCCGACAACAAATCTCTTGGTAGATTCATCTTAGATGGCATCGCTCCCGCTCCTCGTGGCGTCCCACAAATTGAAGTTACCTTTAATCTCGACGCCAACGGCATCCTTAATGTCACTGCCAAAGACAAAGGTACCGGCAAAGAGCAAAGCATCACCATTCAAAACTCCGGCAATATGAGTAAGGATGATATTGAAAAGGCTAGAAAAGAAGCTGAGGCTCACGCCGAAGAAGACAAAAAGAAAAAAGACAGCGTAGATGCCAAAAACCATCTCGAAAATGCCATCTACCAAGCCGAAAAAATGCCCGACGAATTCAAAGACAAAATCAACGACGAAGACAAGGACACCATCAAAAAGGCCGTCGAAGAAGCCAAAAAGATACTAAACGACGAATCCGCCGACAAAGACAAGTTCGAATCAGCCACCAAGGAATTAAATGATCGCATCATGCCCATCGGCGCCAAGATGTACCAAGCTTCCGCCAACGAGTCCAAGTCAGAAGACAAAAATCAAAATGATAAAGACGAGCCCGTCGAAGGCGAAGTAGTGGACAAATAATTCCCACTTCACCTACAAAATAGCCCCCCCTCAAGGGGGCTATTTTTATGAATTTTCTTTCTCTAGTTTCTCTCGCATTTCTTTTTCAATTTCCATTTCTCTTCGTACTTTTTCCTCAATCCTAGCCCGCATCTCTGCTTCACTTTCCTCACTAGCTCTCATTCCTCCCCCCTGCACTTCTACATTTTCTACCATCTTTACCGAATCCACTTGCACCATAGTGTCACCATTCGCCATCTTTGTCTTAACATCTACCTTCTTTTTTGCTCCATGCGCCAACACCGCCGCAATAATCCAAGTCACTACCCACACTACCCCCGCAAAACCTGCCAATATCATCATCTTGCTATTTAAGAGATCGTTCGAATTATCCGAGTCTAATATTAATACCGTTATAATCGCATACAAAGCACAATAAATCAAACACACTAATGCCGTAATCTTTAATGGCAAAATCGCATTCTTTCTGTCATACTCTTTCACCGCCATAATATTTGATCCAAAAAACCCTAATACCGATAAATAGCTCGCCACCATTGCAATTTTCCCCATCACCGAATAGCCATCTATACATTGATAAGAGTAACTACTATAAAAACTGCTCGAAAAACAAGTTTTATACGCCATCACATCAAACACTTGCCAAACTGCCAACGTCCACAAAATTCCCCACACAAAATTCATTACTAATCCCATCAATGCCATCACCTGCACGCTTTTTCTGTCGCTTTCTAACCTCTTAAAACTATTCGCCGACACCAACATCATCAACGCAAAGATCAAAAACATCCCCATAGCCTTGCCCAAATACTCTCCTGCTTCCGTCCCGCCAACCAAAATCAATATCGCCCCCAAAATCACCCCACCAATCAAAATATAAACGCCAATTCTCAAAAAATTTTTCTTTAACTTTTGAATTATTTCTAAGTCCTTTTTCTTAAAAATCCCCCTTTGAATTATGTCTTCCATTTAAATAACCTTTCTTATTTTACCTTAAGTATAATATATAAAACTCAACTTTGTCAAACCAGCTCAGTAATGCTATAATTAAAACATGCGGAAAAAATCCGATTATATTTTGCGAGTACTACTAATTATAGGTGATGCATTGGCGTTAATATTATCGTTTGCGATGGCCTATTTTATTCGAGTAAAAATTGACCCCCGACCATGGATGTTTGAATTTCAGTTTTTTGAATTTGTGAGGACGGTAGCGTGGTTAGTACCCGCAATGCTAGTAATATTGGCAGCACTGGGGCTGTATCGGAAAGATATCTTTTTGGGACAATCACGATTACCAGAACGCGGACGGTTAATACTAGCGGCTATACTATCAGTAGCAGCTCTAATCGTATATGATTTCTTCACAGGGGAAGACTTGTTCCCAGTGCGGATAATGGCGGTCACATCGATGTTGCTTTCGTTTGTGTTTTTACTGGCAGAACGGATACTGGTACGGTTTATAGTAAAACAGATTTTTAAAAGCGACTATGGTGTAAAACGAGTAGTGATTATTGGGAATCATAAAAACACGGAATATTTAGCAGATTACATTGGTTCAGCACCAGAATCTGGTTATCGGTTAGCGGGAATAGTAGCAAGTAAAAAATATATTCCGGCGGATCTCAAAACACATCAATATTCTTCGCTTAAAGACGCTTTAAAAAAGGCACGAGCAGATGTGATTTTTCAAACCGACGAAAAATCAACGGAGTATGTATATAAACAGGCGGTAGAAAAACATTTGTTATATTATTTTGTACCAAGCGAAACGGCCTTGTCGTCGCATTTTGGAGCACTAGAACTCATAGGGACAACACCAGCAGTACTAGTAATGGCAACACCACTTTCTGGTGGATATGCAGTAGTAAAGCGAGTGTTTGATTTTGTATTTTCGCTATGTGCATTAATTGTGGCAGCAATTCCCATGCTAATTGTGTGGGTAATTTTAAAAATCGGAAATTTGCGATACCCAGCGATTTACACAGATGAAAGGTTAACGCAGTATAACCGAAAATTTAAATGCTACAAGTTTCGGTCCATGAAGCCGGAATATAACGGAATGACAGCAGAAGAGGCGTTTACTAAAATGAATAAACCAGAATTAATTCCGAAATATCGAAAAGGTGGAGATTATCTTAAAAACGATCCACGAATTACGAAATTCGGGCATTTTATTCGGAAAACTTCACTGGATGAATTACCTCAGCTCATAAATATCTTAAAGGGAGATATTTCTCTGATCGGGCCGCGAGCATTACTACCGGGGGAGCTGCGTGACTATGGGGATAGATCGCTGATATTGACGGTAAAATCGGGACTAACAGGGTTTGCACAAGTATCGGGGAGACGAGATATTCCATTTGAAGAGCGACGGGCGTTAGATATTTATTATGTAAAAAATTGGTCTTTAACGCTAGATATTTCAATTTTCTTCCGAACAATTGCCGCGGTACTCAAGCGAGACGGAGCTAAGTAACATGAAGGTAGCGATTGTTTGTGATTGGTTAACCAATGTGGGCGGAGCAGAAAAGGTACTTTTACGCGTACACCAGTTGTTTCCGGAGGCACCGATTTATACCTCCAAATACGACCCAAAGGGAATTGATTGGTTTAGTGATGCAAAGGTACGAACGGGGTGGTTGCAAATTTTCCCCGCTCGGCTAAGACGAATTTTGGGGCCTCTCAGGCAATGGTATTTTTCGCATTTAGATCTATCAGAATATGATTTGATCATTTCAGTAACGGGAGCAGAAGCAAAAGCCGTAAAATCAGGGCAATGGCTAGCTAAAAATGGCAAAAAGACAGCGAACCCAAAAGGAATACACATTTCATATTGTCATGTACCAACGCAATATTATTGGCAAATGTATGATGAATATATCAAAAATCCAGGATTTGGAATTCTAAATCCTTTGGTACGATTCTTTTTTCGCTTGATGGCAAAGCCTTTAAGGCGAGCAGACTTTAAAGCAGCACAGAGACCAGATTATTATGTGACAATTTCGGAATATGCCAAGGGAGCAATTAAAAAATATTACGGGAGGGAAGCGGTAATAGTGCATCCGGGAGTAGAAGTAATTGATTTTATGAAAGCAGGAGAGAAACAGAGGTCTAGTGGTGGAAAACCTGTGGAAAACTTTTATATTGTAACTTCTAGACAAGTAAATTGGAAACGGTTGGATCTCGCTGTAAAAGCATGTATGATGACACAGCGGAAGCTAGTAGTGATTGGAGAAGGGCCAGAACATAAGAAATTAATAAAGATGGCCAAGGATTCAGGACTAGTAGAATTTTTGCCGATAATGGAAAAAAAGGAACTGGCAGGGTATTTGGCAAGAGCAAAGGGTTACTTATTCCCTAGCATGGAGCCGTTTGGGATTGCACCGGTAGAGGCTTTAAGCGCAGGATGTCCAGTAATTGCATTTGGTGAAGGAGGATCTCTAGATTATATAGAAGAAGGCAAAAATGGGATTTTATTTAGTAAGCAAACAACAAAAAGTTTAGCAGAAGCGATTTTAAAATTTGAAAAGATGAAATTTAATCGAGAAAAGGTAGCAAAGACAGCGCTAAAGTTTGATGAAAAGCGATTTGATAAAGAATTGAGAGATTTTGTAAAAAAATGTGAGAAGAAAAATAATGGCGAAACATCAAAATAGTATATTTCAAACACAAGATCGCTCACGCCCGTCGTTACGGGATTCGCATCTTTTCCGTCTCGGTCGTAACCTCCGACAAATTCCTCAATACACTATTTCGATATTTCGTGCTATGATATATATTCTTCCTGGTGTACTTTTCTTTTCGTACCAACCTTTGATTTCGCTAGGTACAAGTGAATCAATGAACTTTGAACTTTCATTGCCGCTAGTCTGGTTAGTAGTGTTTGATATTCTAGTTTTAATAATAATGGGACAGAAGAAGATATTATTTAAAGGATGGAAAAAAAAGTGGGTATGGCTTTTATTCCCCATTTTCTTAACAATATCGATATTATGGTCTCTAAACTTTTTGCGTGGAATTTTGACGGCAGGGATAGTATGGTTGATATATTTAGCGATAGATGGATTTTTTAGCTTAAAAAATCTATTTAATGAAGTGGGGTGGCGAGAAAAGTTCTGGAAGATGTTCTTTGGATCTACTTTAGTAATATGTGGGTGGTGTTGGTTGCAATGTTTATTGGACTTAGCTGGAGTGCCAAGGGAAGCAAATTTAATGTGTGCAGGATGCACATATAGCAATTTTGGATTTCCACGTCCGGACGGATTTGCGATAGAGCCGCAGTTTATGGGAAACCTGCTATTAGCTCCATTGGTTATATCAGGATATTTTGCATTAAAAAATAAAAAATATTTGATAATATTTTTTATTTTGGCAGCTACATTATTCTTGACATTTTCAAGAGGGGCAATATATGCGCTATTGGTCGGTCTAGTGGTATTAACAGTTTTGTATTGCTCGAAAGGTTTGACCCGGAATCATAAGCTTGGACAAATGCCTTTGAACGTATCCCCAAGCAAACCATTTCAAGCAATTAGCATAATGTGGGGAGTAGTAGTATTAGCTTTTTTGTTTACACTAAATGCACAGGGGATAATGGCGCAAGTTTCGCCAACTAATGATACTTATGCGACAGGTGTAGCAAAAGTGCTAAATCATTTAACACTAGGAATAGTAGATGTGCGAGAACATACAACACCAGTAGCAGAATTCACCGAAAACAATGAAGAAAAAGTAGTAGAAATGGAGGATTCAACTAATAAAGATTACGAAAATAAAGCAGTAACAGAACCATCTAAGGAAGCAGCGTTTGATGGGTATGTGGCGGAATCTACAGATACAAGACTCCGGCTCTCAAAAGCAGCAGTGGAAATATGGTCACAAGATCTAAAAACAGTAATATTAGGAGTAGGTTTAGGTGGAGCGGGGCAAGCCTTGTATGTGAATAATTTGTCACCAGCACCAAAAGAGATTGTGCAAAATCAGTATGTGTCATTATTACTTGAAACCGGGCTAATTGGGATAGTATTGGCAATATTGACTTTAGTGTTAGTAATACGAGCGATATGGCATAGCCCATGGCGAGTAGTACTCTATAGTTTACTAATGGCATATGGAGTTACATTGTTATTCTTTTCGGGCTTACCAAACGCGCTGCATATCTATTTATTGCCGGCGCTTTTCCTAAATATGTACTCGAATAGTAAATAGAAATAAGAACACTTGCTATAGATAGGTGGCTAAATTTTAAGAATTTTTACTGATTTAATCATTAATCACTTAAATTAGGTGAGAGATTTACGGAAAAAGTTGGTATCGTAAACTTCAGCGCCATGATGTTTGTAAAATTCTTGGGCAGTTTCACGACCATGACCACAAGTAAATTCAAGGTTTTGGCAACCTTTCTCTTGACTCCACTCTATCATAGCATCCCAAAGCTGGCTACCGATACCTTTGCCACGAACAGTAGTATCAGTAACAAAATCTTCAAGATAAGCATTTTTCTTGATACCAGCACCCATAACGACAGAAAGAGTAGCAATACCGAGAATCTTGCCATCCTCTTCGGCAATAAGCAAATCGTGCCAAGGACTAGCGATAACATCTTTAAACCATGATTCGGGGATTTCACCCTTATCCTTACCTGAACGGGAAAGTTGAATAAGTAGTTCGCGAATTCTTTGTGCAATTTCTGGGGTATATTCTTTTAATGTGGTAATATTCATAAAATTTCTCCTAATTTATTTTTTAATTCTTCAGCTAACTGACTAATACTATTTTCATCATTGCCCCACATAGTGATACGGATTAAATTTTCGGTACCAGAGGGGCGCACAAGAAGGCGACCGTCCACAGATTTCATTTTTTCATCATAATCTAAGAGGAGTTGTTTAGCCGAATCACTAGTTTTTAATGACTCTTTTTGCTCGGGAGTAGCTATCATATTTACAATAACTTGAGGGAATTTAGTGATAATACTAGCAAGGTCATGTAAAGATTTGCCGGATTCTGCAACGGCTTTAGTAATCATGAGACCAGTAAGCATACCGTCACCAGAAGTAAGACCAGGAAGGATAACATGACCGTTTTGCTCAGAACCGATTTTAAGATCATGCTCTAGCATGGCGGCAACGACATTAGGATCACCCACAGCGGTAATTTCGGTGTGGATATGGTTATCTTTAGCCCAATTTAAAAGACCTTGGTTGGCCATAACAGTAGTGACAATACCATCTAAATCAAGATATTGGGAAAGAAAAGCGAGCATTTGGTCGCCATCAACTTCGTTGCCATCTGCATCTACAGCAAGACAACGGTCACCATCACCATCAAAAGCAAGACCAAAATCAAGTTGTTTTTCAAGAACAAGTGCTTGAAGTTGTTCAAGATGAGTACTGCCACAATTTTTATTAATATCGGTATTGTAATTTTGCGAACAATTAATGAGTTCAACCTTGGCGCCAAACTTTTCGAAAATTTGAGAGTTAACTACACTAGTGGCGCCATTAGCGCAGTCCATGCCAAGATGAAGACCAGCGAAATCAGCTGGACTAGCATAATTTGTAAGATGTTTGATATAGAGATCGAGCGCTTCAGTATGCAAATCTTCCCTGATAGTAGAAGAAACGGGCGCATAAGGAAGTTCCGCTTGAAGGGCAGCTTCGATAGCTTGGCGACCCTGTTCAGAAAGTTTAGTGCCTTGAGTCTGTCCACGTTCAAAAACTTTGATGCCATTATCAGTGTAAGGATTGTGAGAAGCGGTAACATCAATAGCAAAATCAAAACCCATCTCATAAAAACAATAATTGATACCAGGGGTAGGAAGAATGCCAGCGTTAGAATATTCAATACCAAAAGTTTCACAAGCAGTGGCAAGGTCTTGCAAAATCCATTCGGTAGATTCGCGAGTATCGCCAGCGAGGAAGATTTTAATTTCATCACCAGCGTAATCGATTAGACCTTTGATGATATGAGCGAGAAAATCGGGATTGAAATCCTCGGCACGGCTTCTGATACCGTCAGTACCAAATTTATACATTTTGAACTCCTTTAATTTGTTTAATTAAAACATCAAGGGTAAGCCGAACGTCATTCGCAGTGCTACCGCGAGAGAGGTCAGCGAGGGGGATAGCGAAACCCTGAATAATAGGACCGGCGACGACAAAGCCGCCAAAACGCTCCATGGCTTTATAAAGGATATTACCAGAGTTGAGGTCGGGAGCAATGAGGATATTAGCGCGACCTTGAACTTGAGAGGTAGGGAACTTTTTGGCAGAAATAGCTGGATCGATAGCGGCATCAAGTTGCATTTCACCATCGATAAGCCAATCAGGATGGTTTTTGCGAATTTGATCAACAACGTAATGGACTCTATCAAGGTCGGGATTTTTACCACCAGAGCCGTTAGTAGAATAAGACAACATAGCAATCATAGGCAGGCTGCTAGTGTAAGCTTGATAAGTCCGAGCGGTGTCTTCGACAATAGTATATAACTGCTCTTTAGTGGGCAATTTATTAACGCCACCATCAGCAAGAGCGTAGATTTGGTCACCTTTTTGGCAAACAAAGCAACTAGAAAAGTATCGTGATTTCACAGGGATAGAGGCTTTATAGGCAAGCAGAACATCACGAGAAGAATAATCAAGCCCAGAAAGCATAGAATCAGCTTGACCGTTCATTAATATAGCGGTAGCCTGTTCCAAATTATCAGCTGGCAAAAACTCAACCGTAGGAAAATCAGCAATAGCTTCCTGTATGGTTGGGTTTTGCAGTTCAGGTATAACGATTTTCATATCCTAATTATATCACGAAACAATCGGAACAATACTTTCGGAGCCACAAGCTCGGCACTATTATTCAACTGTCACAGATTTCGCAAGGTTTCGCGGTTGATCTACATCTAACCCCTTTTCCACCGCCACATAATATGCAAACAATTGTGCCACCAAATTTAGTAAAATCGGCACCAAAGCCTCTACAGATGTTGTAATTTTTACAACACTTTCCACCGGCAAATCAAATTCAGTTTTATTTGTTACCGTTATCACATGCCCACCTCGTGCCAGCACCTCTTGCACATTCGATACCGCTTTCTCGTATAATTCCCCCTCCGGTAAAAGCGCCAACTCAAAGAATCTATCATCGATCAGCGCCAGAGGTCCATGTTTCAACTCTCCAAACGCATAGGCATTAGCATCAATATAAGAAATTTCCTTTAGCTTCAGCGCCCCTTCCATCGCTGCTGGATATGCCGTATCTCGTCCTAAATACACCGCATGGTCATAATCTTTATATTTTTCCGCCACCCCCTTAACCAACTCTCTACACTCATCCAACACTTTTTTAATTTCACCTGGCAATTTGGCAATTTCTTTAATATACGGCTTCAATACTCCACTTCGCACTCCCTTCGCTTGTGCAATCGTTAGTCCAAACATCACCATCGCCACCACCTGTGAAGTAAACGCCTTGGTAGAGGCTACCGAAATTTCCGGCCCTACGTGCACGTATGTCCCTCCATCTACTTCCCTTGCAATTGTCGACCCAATCGCATTCACTATTCCCACCGTTCGCACACCCTGTTTCTTAATCTCGCGCAAACACGCCAAAGTGTCCGCCGTTTCCCCTGATTGCGATACTATCAAAGCCACCGAATCCTTCGGAATATACGCCTGCCGGTATCGATATTCGCTCGCAATTACCACCTCCACCGTCACTTCCGGCGTAAATTGCTCAATATAATACGAAGCTAAAAGTCCCGCATTATACGCCGTTCCACACCCCACAATCACTAGATGTTTAATTTTACGTAGTTCCGTTTCACTTAAGCCTGGCCCACCTAACCGCACCATCCCTTCCTCTAAGTCCACTCGTCCCCGCAAAGTTTCTTCCAGTGACCTCGGCTGTTCCATAATCTCTTTCAATAGGAAATGTTCATACCCATCTTTCTGAATCGCCGCTAGATTAGTCTCAATCTCTTCCACCTTTGCCGATACCGGCTCCGCATTCAAAGTCTTAATCTCTACGCTATTCTTAGTCACTGTCGCAATCTCCCCATCATTCAAATAAATTGCTTGTTTAGTGTGCCCAAGCAGCGCCGAAGCATCCGACGCAATCAAAGTTTCCCCATGTCCCACTCCGATCACTAGTGGCGACCCCGCTCTCGCTACCACAATTTCCGACGGATTAAGTTCCGACATCACCGCAATCCCATAAGTCCCTTGTATCAGCTTCAGTGCCTGCACCACCGCATTAGCTAGCGGATACTTCCCTCCCTGATAAAACGAATCAATCAGCGCCGCCAACACTTCCGAGTCAGTCTCAGATTTAAACTCATACCCAGAAAGTGCATTCTTTAATTCCTTATAATTTTCAATAATTCCATTATGCACCAGATAAATATTCCCTACATGGTGTGGATGTGCATTCACTTCTGAAGGCTCCCCGTGCGTCGCCCACCGCGTATGCCCAATCCCTACTTTGTCACCCCGCTTCAAACCCGCCAACTTTGCTTCCAAATCCCCAATCTTACCCTTTGCTTTTACCAAAGTCACCCCCTTATCACCAAACGTCACCACTCCCGCTGAATCATATCCCCGATACTCCAATCTCTTCAGTCCCGACACCAAAAAATCCTGCGCATTCTTTTCCCCCACATAACCCACAATTCCACACATATCAAAAACTCCCTTAAGTTAATACCTTAATTATACCATGTCACTCAATTCTTCGTGTTATAATATACGTATGAACGAAAAACTTTTTTCTGTCCTCCCTATGACCCAACGTTTTACCATGCAAGGCGGAGAAACTTACACCGGCAGTATCACCGTCGTCAACCCTATGACTGCTACTGAAGATTTTGCCTACCTAGTCACCGTCACTCCCTACAATGTCATCGGCACCAACTACGCCGCCGACCTTACCACCCGTAATCTCTTCACCGAAATCGCCGATTGGATTACCATTGAAAACCCCACCGGCATCATCCATCCCAATGAAAACGTACAAGTTAATTATACTATCACCGTCCCCGAAAACGTCCACGGTGGCGGCCAATATGCCACCCTCCTCGTCAGTTCCGACCCTTCCGTTGTTACCACCAAAGCAGACGCCGCCACCGTCAACAACGTCTACCAGCTCGCCAGTGTCATTTACGCCGATATCGGCGGCGAAATCACTCGCGAAGGCTCCGTCATCACCAATGAAATCCCCGGCTTTTCTGCCAATCCCTCCATCACTCTTGCCGCCACTATCGAAAATAAAGGCAACGTCCACCAAGACGCCATCACTCGCGTCAACATTACCAACGCTTTCACCGGCGAGCTTATCTTCCCCGAAGACGAGTCCGAAAGCTCCGAATTTTCCGACCTCATCATGCCCGAATCCACCCGTTACGTCACTCACGAGATCAGCGACTTACCTATGGTCGGCCTCTTCAATGTTCAGCAAACCATTTACTTTAACGACATCCCCTACACCGCCGAATCCCAGCTCTTCATCTGTCCTTTCTGGCTACTTTTTGTCATCTTTTTTGTTTTCTCTTTCACCATCATCGGTACCATCACCGGCATCCTCCACCATCGCCGCAAGCGAAAGTCTCTCCCGCCAAAATCCCCTCAATGAACACAGTCCATATCGCATTTTTTCTATTTCGCGTCCAGAAAGGAGTTGCGGGGAGGAGCCGAGAAAGAAAACGCGGCGCCTACTCTGCTACGCAACGGACAGCAAAACCGTACGCACGATCATTGCCGTTCGCAGGGTAGACGAGACTACTACTGAAGTACAAGTAGTACGAACCCGCGCCCGAATTGACAGTACTTGACCAGTAGTTCCCATTGTTCG
>JAFWLR010000012.1 GCA_017510985.1 Candidatus Saccharimonadota bacterium
AATAAGTGGGGTTATTTACCGAGTAAGTATTGCACTGGTAGTAGCATTAGTACTTGTGTAGATAATACTACCACTAATACTCAATATTATCTACCAGCACCACTTAATGGACAAACTCTAGATATTACTAATAATGCCAATAATAACAACTATACTGTGGCTATAGGAGCTAGATTGGATTATACAGTAATACAAGGAGCTTACAATACTGACTTTACCTTTGCAGCAGTAGGGAATCCTACGCCATATACTATTACTTATAATGCTAATGATGGAGCAAGTGGGGCTAATACTACTAATATGCCAGACAATCATACTGCTAGTGATGCTGGTTCATTAGGCGAAATCACTAATCTTAGCTCTAATATCCCACATCGTAATGGTTACTTGTTTCTAGGTTGGTGTACTACTCAAGTAGCGGATAATGGAACTTGCAATAGTCCAAGTACACTATATAATGCAGGTGCTACTTATATAATAGACCAGACTGGCACTATTGCTAGTAATACCCTTAACCTTTATGCGGTCTGGAACTCATGTAGCGGTAATGATGCGGCATCACTCCTATATTGTAAAGTGCAAGCTCAAGTGAAGAAAGATGGTAGTGGCAATGAACTTACTCAGACCCTAGCTGATATGCATGTAGAAATCACTGAACCTACATCAAATGACCCATCTACAGATACTAGTAATTCTGGTGTATATAAATACGATGCTACTCTCTTTGGTGTAGCTAGTGATGCTGCTAATACCATGCCCATCTACTACTTCCGCGGTATCTTAGACCAGACTTATAAATACTCAGATGCACCTAATGACGAACCATCAGGTATTCCATCCAGCGGTGATTCTGCTTACTACCAAAACTATGTACTTCTGGACCAAGATGGCAATAAGGATACCAGTGATACTTGCTGGCGAATCGTGAGAACTACAGGCTCTGGTGGTACTAAAATGATCTATAATGGTAACTGGAATGCTACAGATGGGTGTGCCAGAGCACAAGGGAATGCAGAGGCTGGCTCTACTTACTTTAACCGCGGAGGAGCAAACACAACCATAGCTTACGATAAGATTAGCGATGAAGATTTGTACGGCACCAGAGGCTATATAGCTTATGTAGGCTATAACTATAACGATGACTATAAATACGCTGGTAATCCTTCTAGTAACTCATTCTATACTACGGCTACTCTTAATAGTACTCTTTTCAAAAACACCAATAACCAAGGCATTATGACTGCCTCTAATCTTAAGACTACTATAGAAAACTGGTACCAAAATACTAGTAACCTGACTAATTTTAGCAGTAAATTAGAAACTAGTGCTGGATGGTGCAATGACAGGACTACTACAGCTTCACCAAACGAAAATGATACGACAATTCCTTATGCTCCCGGTTCTACTTACGGAGTTAGCGGTGGTGTTACTTTTGGTGCAGGGCAAAGGAACTATGTAGCTAATAAATCAGCTTCGCTAGCTTGCCCCAACACAACCGGGCAAGACTTACTCACTACTGATAACGGCTTCATCAATTACCCACTGGCACCTTTAACCGAAGATGAAGTAGCCTTCGCTGGGCATGGCTACCCTACTGGTTCCTCACCATATGACCCCACCCGTCCTACCAACCTGTCTTCTAGATGGTCTTATCGCTCGTTCCTTAGGTCTGGCTCCGGTTTCTGGTTGCTGTCGCCTGACCGTCGGGACTCCATAGCTGGCACTGTCCGCGCGCTCCGCGTGGGCTCGGTTGGGTATTCTGGGAACAGCGTCGTCTATGGTTCTGGCGGGGTGCGGCCCGCCATTTCACTTAATTCCAGCACCACCATATCAGGTGGTAATGGTACCGCGGCGAATCCATGGGTGGTTAATTCAATACCGACCATGCAATCTATGAATAGTGCCAAACTCGCTAGCTTAATGCCGAATATAGGTGACACTACCACTTTGTCTGATGTCCGTGATGGCCAGTCATATACCGTAGCTAAGCTAGCTGATAATAAATACTGGATGACGAAGAATCTAAACATTGCTGGTGGTACCGCTATCTCTTGTGACACTACGGACTGCGATAACTATACCTTACCAGATAATCAGGGTTGGCAGAGTGATGGTAGATTACCGGAGTCTAGCACGGCAGGTTTTGGTCAAAATAACTACGCCTATGTCTACAACTCTGGCAATAATACCACTAGCTGCACCAGCACTGAACCTTGCTACTCTTACTACTCATGGGACGTAGCAACTCTAGGGTCTGGTAGAAGTATTGGTACGGAAGACACCGATGCGCCATACAGCATTTGCCCGAAAGGTTGGAAACTACCGACGTCTGGTAACCACGAAGTTAATGACCCGACAGGGTTGAGTGGTTGGAAGCGGGGTGACTTCTACGCATTGGCTACCGCTTACGGTGTGAACTTGGAAAATGCATACAACAGTAGCACTTCGACCTTCTTTAACAATGCAGGTAAGGGCACGCCGGCCAACTTCCTGCGCGCCGGCCTCTACGGCGGCGGCTCGTTCAACCTCGGTGGCGCGAACGGGTACTACTGGTCGTCTACGTCGGGTGGTAATACTTCCGTCGCGCGTTACCTGCTCTTCGGTTCCGGCTACGTGAGTTCCGCCGATATCGGCAATCGCTACTACGGGTTCTCCGTGCGTTGTCTGTTTGCCGATTAAAAATTAACATGGTCCACTGAACAATTTGTAGTGATTCTAACAATTTGTTCAGTCAAATGAACACGTGCCTTGCTTTTGAGGATAGGGTGTGGTATAATGGGGATAGTTACCAAAGACAGCGACGGGAGTAATCCTTAATTAGGTCGCCGAGGAAAAATTCTTACAGGAGTTGTTTGGTAATGCTATATTAACAATTAGCTAACCAATAATATCAACTAAACCAAAGGAACTTTTTATGGCAATTAGTAAGCAAAAAAAGAACACATTGGTTGCTGATTTAACGGAGCTGCTTTCAAACGCCAAAACTACCGTTTACGCCAAATATCAAGGTTTGACCGTGGCAGAATTGCAAGAATTGCGCAAGGCTGCACGAGAAGCTGGCGTAAAAATCAAAGTGGTGAAAAACCGCTTGGTGCGCGTAGCGATGGGGCAAATTGCCGTTTACAAAGATACGGATACAACTAAGCTAACTGGCCAGTTGCTTTATGCCGTATCAGATGATGACGAGGTGGCACCGGCTAAAGTTTTGGCGGAGTTTGCTAAGAAACATAACGCTTTGAATCTTGTGGGTGGATTTTCTGACCTTGGTAACAATTTGTCAGAAGATGAGGTCAAATCTCTAGCGGCAATGCCGAGCAAGAACGAGTTGGTTGCTCAGGTAGTGGCACAATTACTGTCGCCAATGACGGACAGCATTTCCGGCTTGTCTGGTGGCTTGTCTGGCATCGTATCTGGGCTAGAGGCTCACGCAAAATAATTAGTAACCAAATTATTTATAACCAACAATGGGTGACGGATATGGGAAGGAAATACCCGGCATGACCCGTTGCCCAAAAGAAAGGATTTAAAATGGCAACAGATATTAAAAAATTGGCTGAGGAATTGGTCAAATTGACCGTTCTAGAAGTTAACGAACTCAAAAATGTCCTCAAGGACGAATACGGCATTGAGCCGGCTGCAGCTGCCGTAGCTGTGGCTGCTGGCCCAGCTGCTGGTGGCGAAGCCGCTGCTGAAGAAGCTAAGTCCGAATACGACGTAGTACTGAAAGACGCTGGCGGGCAAAAGATCGCTGTGATTAAAGCGGTCAAAGAAGCTACCGGGCTTGGTCTCGGCGAAGCTAAAGCTATCGTAGATGGCGCACCTGCTACTGTAAAAGAGAAGGTGGCTAAGGACGAAGCCGAAGCAATGAAGAAGGCTCTAGAAGAAGCAGGCGCAACTGTAGAACTTGCTTAATCTACTAGGTTAGCTAATTGTTTGAACTGGTAAAATCCACCCCGCAAGGGGTGGGTTTTGGTAGATGGGGAAAATGTGTTATAATATGTAAATATGTTAGTGTCGGAATATAATTATGATTTGCCGGAGGAGCGAATTGCGAAATTCCCGCCTAAGGAGCGGGGAAGTACGCGGCTTTTGGTATTAAATCGTGAAACTGGCGCGATAGAAGATTCTTACTACCGCGATTTGGACCAATTTTTAAATCCGGGTGATGTGCTAATTTTGAACGATACAAGGGTGATGCAATCAAGACTGTTTTGTACTTTGCCGGATGGGCGGAAAAGGGAACTAGTAGTATTAGAAAAACACGGCGATGAACCGCAGAGGGTTATGTATCGCGGGAAATTACATGAAAAAGATATATTAAATATCAATGAGCATAAAATAGTGGTTGCCAAATTACTGGGCAACGGTATTGCGGAGGTGGAGTCTGATGTGCCTTTGGCGGAGTTGGCGGAAAAATACGGTACAGTGCCGCTACCGCCGTATTTGCACCGGGAAGCGACAGAAGATGATAAAATGAGATATCAGACAGTGTGGGCGAAGAATATGGGATCAGCGGCGGCACCGACGGCATCGCTAAACATGACGGAGGATTTGCTGAGCCGTTTAAAGCAAAAAGGTGTGATTATTAAATACCTGACCTTACATGTGGGACTGGGGACGTTTTTGCCGATTCGAAGTGACAAAGTAGAAGACCACGAGATGCATTCGGAGTGGTTTAGGATTCCGGAGGATACCGTTGCAGCGATTAGCCACCCACATGGGCGCGTGGTGGCGCTAGGGACTACTGTAGCGCGGACATTAGAATATTATGCTAGAACTGGCAAAACTTCTGGTGAGGATAATATATTTATTTATCCGGGATTTAAATTCAAAATCGTGGACGCGCTGATTACTAATTATCACGCGCCTAAATCTACAGTGCTAATGCTGGCGGCGGCGTTTGCCGGCTGGGATAATTTGAAAAAGGCTTACGAGCATGCAATTGACGAAAAGTATAATTTCTTAAGTTATGGAGACTCAATGCTGATATGTTAAAATTTGAAATTGAGAAAACTATAGGTTTGGCGCGAGTGGGGACAATTTATACCCCGCATGGCAAAATTAAGACTCCGGCTTTTGTGGGGGCAGCGACACGGGCGACGGTGAAGGCTTTAACTATGCAAGAGATGAAAGGAATCGGAGCGCAGGCAATATTAGCTAATACTTATCATTTGATTTTGGCCCCGGGCGATGATTTGATTGAAAAAGCTGGAGGATTAAGTGAATTTTGCAGCTGGCGGGGACCGACTTTTACAGACTCGGGCGGATTTCAAATTTTTTCTTTGCCGGATGTAAAAATTAGTGAAAATGGTGTTAAATTCAAATCACATATTAGTGGCGCTAAATTTGAAATGACACCCGAGTCGTCCATGCAGAGCCAATGGAAGATTGGCGCAGACATACATATGGCTTTTGACCAGTTGGCTAAGTCAGACAAATACGAAGATATGAAAGAAGCGATGGAACGGACACATAGGTGGCTGGATCGCTGTGTGACGGAACATCAAAAGCTATCTCTAGGTGCGGGTCCTGACCGAACACCTTTTCTTCGGGGCGCCGTCCGGCCGGCCCGTCGCCACGGGCGGCCGGCGGCTTATACCTCGGCTTGCCAGCCTCCGGACCACCTTCAGAAAAGGTGTTTCGGTCACCCGCACCTGGAACAATATCTATATGCTATAGTCCAGGGCGGTGATTTCCTGGACTTAAGAGCAGAATCAGCAAAATATTGCGCTAGCAAGCCAGTGGATGGCTTTGGGATTGGGGGAGTGTTTACGGCCGAGGGAATGGACAAGATGTTGCAGACCGTTTGTCCGATTTTGCCAGAAAATAAACCACGGCACCTACTCGGCATGGGGCAGGAGCCAATAGATTTGTTTATGGGAGCGGAAAATGGCTGTGATACTTTTGATTGTGTGGGGCCAACTCGGATGGCGCGCAACGGTTCGCTATATACTTTGAACGGACGTATTAATATTAAAAATGCCAGATTCAAACACGATTTTACACCTTTGATGCCAGAATGCGATTGCGAATGTTGTAAAAATTACAACAAAGCGTATTTACACCATTTATTTAAAACGGATGAGATTACTGGCAAGGTCTTAGCTTCTATCCATAATGAACATTTTGTGATCAATGTAGTCGATAATATTCGTAAAAGTTTAATAGACGATACGTTTAAAGAGTATAAAAAAGACTTCCTGACGCGGTATTATTCGAACATATAATATATGGTGGGACACACACGCTAGATATAGCGTATAGTTATAGCTTTAGACGCTAGATATGGTGTTTTCTGACGTTTTGACGGCTTGGTCACGAAGGATTTGTTTCTGATAACGATCTTCTTCAGAAAAGATACAGCCGCAGTATTTTTGCATATATAGCCCGAGCTCACGGGCTTTATTTTGTCCCTCGCGAAAGCCAATGCGGAAATCACGGTACAAGAATTTAATGCCGGCTAGTTTGGCTAAATCTTCACAAACTTTTTTTAGCTCCTCGTGTTTTTGGTATGGCGAAACTAAGAGGGTGGTAGTAAAAGCATCATATCCGTGGGTGGCGGCATATCTGACCGTCTCGGAAATGCGCTTAGGGTAACAATAATTGACGCAACGGTTTGAAATGTCTTGAACCACGTGACGGCAAAATTCGTCCAGTCCGTAATCTTCTTTGATGATAATTTCGGCGCTGATCTTGGCGGCATAATCTTTGAGGCAGTCGCGACGAGTTTTGTATTCGATATACGGATGGATGTTGGGATTGTACCAAAAAAGTGTGGGTTCAATACCTTCCTTGCGTAAGCTGTCAATACAATAAACACTACATGGTGCACAACAGGTGTGCATCAAAACTTTATTTTTCATTAACACAATTATAGCATTTGTGCTATAATAAAGCTAGATAGGAGGCATATGTCAAAGAAAGTTGAAACAGATATTTGTACATTTATTAAGTTTTGGCTAGTACCGTTAGGGATTGTGTTAGCGATTTTCTTGATTGAAAAAGCCATAGTAGGGTTAATTATCATTGGCGTGTCGATTTTCTTGGCACTGGCTTTGAAACCGCTGGTAAGGAAGGTAAATAATTTGTTTACCAAATTATTCGGCAAAGAGAAAAAACACCAGACCATCTCGGTGGTATTCGCTTATTTGATTGTGGTAATTGTAATTGGTTCAATTCTAGCTATCGTGGGGCCAGTAGTAGTAAATGAAACTGCAAAGTTTGCAAATAATTTTCCCGAAACTTTTGAGACAACTTTTGGTGGCTGGGAAGGTGTAAATAATTTCGGCAAGGCAATTGGGATTGAAGACTTGCGGGGGGAAATCGACAAGAGTATTGATGGGATTTCTAAGAGTTTATTAGGAGTACTAGGGAACAACTTGATGTCTAGTGTGAGTAGTATAGCGGATGTGGTAATGAAAGTAGTTTTGACGTTGGTATTAACATTATTAATATTATTAGAGGGGCCAACGATGTTGGATACCATGTGGAAGAATTTGGGCAGTAAAAAAGAAAGCCGGAAGACGATAGAAGCATTGCAACGTTTGGTCCGGCGGATGGCTAATGTGGTTTCTACCTATGTTTCACGGCAGATGTTGGTAGCAATATTAGATGGTTGTGCTACGATGATAATTGTGTTTATTCTTTCATTGATCTTACAATTCTCGCCCAGCTTGGCTGTGCCGATGGGTATGATTACTATGATTTTCTATATGATCCCGATGTTTGGACAATTTATTGGTGGAACTTTGGTAACCTTACTACTTTTCTTTTCGAATCCGTTTGCGGCGCTCATATTTGCCGTGATATATATAATATATGCCCAGATTGAGAATAACTTAATTGCGCCAAAGATTCAGGGTGACGCACTGAATTTGCAACCTTTGATTATTCTGTGTGCAATTGTGATTGGGATGTATATGTTTGGGCTACTCGGAGCGATTATTGCGATTCCAATTGCGGGATGTATTAGGGTACTGGTTGAAGAATATCCGCGTCTTAGGGCTGCGAGAGAAGATCGCATAAAGGAATAAAAATACAAGGGTATTAATGCCAAAAAATGTCCAAAACAAGAAATTCGGATAATGAAGGTACTAAAACGAGTTTGGCGATTAGAAAGTTTTCTTCTAAGCCAATTTTGGTAATATTTTTTATTTTAATTAATGTGGTAGTGATTGCAGCGACGGCAACAGCGGAGTTTGGTAACTCAGAAAACGCCGCTGAGCTATCAGAAGTAAAAATAAATTGGTGGCTGCTGATACCGGCGGCACTTTGTTTTGTGATAGCGATTACTTGCGAAATTCATAAATACGTGATAATGATGAGAGAAATGTCGTGCCGCAAAGACTTTGATCATAAGTACGCGCGCAAGGTGGCGCGGCGCACGGTGCTACTAGGCAAATATTATGATAGTATTACGCCGGCAGCAATTGGTGGGCAACCATTTCAGATTTATTATATGCACAAAAATGGGCGGTTACCGAGTGGATTAGCTACTACGATTCCGATTATCGGGATGGTGTCGGGGCAATTAGGATTTTTGATTATTGCGGCGCTGTGTTTTCTGTTTGGCAGTTTGACAATTGACAATGCAGCGCTAATCGCAACGGCTTGTTTTGGTTTATTGTTTTATGCTTTTTGGCCGGTGATTATTATGATTGCGACATTCTTGCCGGAAGGAGCTAAGGAGTTAATAAATTTAATCGTAAAAGGTCTAGCCAAAATTCATTTGGTGAAGGATAAAGAAAAAGCGATTGGCAAAATTGAGTATGAAGTGGATGAATATGCTAAAAGCGTGCGCAAGATCCTTAAAACTAAGGGGCTGTTTTTAAGAGCAATTGGGCTGTCGGTAGCGTTTAATGTGCTAATTAGTATGATTCCGTTTTTTGTGTTAACGGCCTTTGGTGGAGAAATGGATTTCTTGCCATGTTTTGTAACTACGGTGGCGGTAACAGCGGCAGTGTATTTTGTGCCGACACCAGGTAATGCCGGTGCGGCAGAGGGGACGTTCTTTGTAGTATTTTCGGCTTTGTCACAAGGGTATGTATTTTGGGCGATGCTAGTGTGGCGATTCTTCTCATATTATATATATATTATGATGGGGCCGATCATCTATCTCAAAATGCATCTAGAGAAAAAACGAAAAGAAAAGGTTTTGAATGAAAAAAATACACAAAGAGCGTCGTAGACGTAAAATAGTAATGATAATAGCGATTGCCAGCGGTGTGATTTTGATAGGATTTGTGACTTGGTTAATTATTGCTCTAGCCACGCAGAAAGCAGAACTGAAAGTAGTCCAAAGTTATCAGCTGCCGGAATTTAAAAGTGTATCTGAGCAATTCAGTGTGAATGATGGCAGTTATGCGGTGGCAGCGGATGGAGAAGTGATAAGTGAAAATGCGATGGTGCGAGTAAATACGGCGGGGAGCGATAACGAGGAAGAAGTGGTTAATGAAGAAAAAGTAATTGACGCTACAGGACCGATTGCTCGTCCGACGGCCAGTACCGCCAAAATGATTCTAGGATTAGCAGTGATGCAAGTGAAGCCGTTTGAGTTAGGTGCAAAGGGCGAAACTTTAACGATTAGCAATGAGGATTATGACCGATACTTGTGGTATGTGAACAATGGTGGGTCCAACACACGAGTAGAGCCGGGTGAGGAAATTAGTGAATACGATGCACTGGTTTCGGTGTTTTTGGCGTCTTCTAATAATATGGCGGATACGTTGGCGGTGTGGGGGTTTGGCTCGCTAGAAAATTACCGAGATTATGCTACGAAGATGTTGGGCGATTGGGGGCTGGTGGATACAACTATAGGCGTAGATGCGAGTGGATTTGATGCTAGCACCACCAGCACGGCAATGGATTTGGCACAAATTGGAGCTAAAGTACTAGAAAATCCAGTATTGGCGGAAATTGTTGGGACTAAAGAATTCAACGTGCCGGTAGCGGGGTTAATTGAAAATACTAACAAACTGTTAGGGCAAAGTGGAATTGTGGGGATTAAAACTGGCTTTATTGGTGACACTTCGGGATATTGTCTAGTAACGGGATATTTGGCAGGCAAGCATATTATGACTACGGCGTTAATGGGAGCGCCGAGCCGTGAAGTTTCGTTTAGTGATAGTTTGAGTTTGGTGAATAAAATGCAAAGTTTATTGCCGGAAAAAGAATTAGTGCAGGCTGGTGAAGTGGTAGGATATTATGATAGTTGGTGGACGGGACCAGTGGCAATTACGGCTGATGAAAGTTTGACTGGAATTGGCTGGGCAGAAGCGGAGATAAAAACAGATTTAGTGATGGAAGGACAAAAAGGAATGTTGAAAATTATGATTAGTGAGCAAAGCTACGAAGTGCCGGTGACGGCGGCGGAATATAATGCAGAGCCGAGCTTCGGTGACCGGCTAGGACATTTGTTTGGCTGGAGTAAGGGCGGCGAAATACCAGCGACAACAAAACCCCAACCAGACGAAGTAGTAGAAACAGCAACAATACCGGAAAATAACGAGAACAGTGAAAACAATGGGGTACAAGAAGAATTGACAAATGATACCGGCACGTTTACCAACGCTCCGTCTAATAATTGTACGATAAAATACGGAGCTTTGATGTTGATAAATCCGAATTTTACTGTGGAAAATGATTTTATTGCGGCAAGACGCGGAGAACTGATTAGCTTGGCTAGCAATTACGGTATTAACGAACATAATGCTTATAATGGCGACAACTTATTGGATGCGGAAGCGGCAGAACATATAAATGCAATGGTCAAAGCCTACGAGGCGGAAAATCCGGGTCATACTTTTGAAACATTATCGTGCTTCCGGGCAGTAGGGACCTCGTGCGGGAGATTATGCGCGGCTACGGGCACGAGTGACCACCATACAGGGCTGACTTGTGATTTGGTGGACCCGGCTTATGGGGTATCTTTGGATGCAGATACTTATAATGCGCACCCGGATTGGCAGTGGCTAAAAGCCAATTCTTATAAATATGGATTCATTGACCGATTCCCAGAAGCTTGGGCGGGTGGCTCGATGGATGAACCTTTGAACGTAGACGAAAACGGCTCCACTGGGCTATTTGAAACTTGGCACTACCGCTACGTAGGTGTAACGGCGGCAACTGAAATTGCCACTGGTAAATATAATAATGGGCAATATGACTCCTTGGAGCATTATTTATTGGCGCGCGGAATGGTAGCAAATCTGAAAGCCGGATTATGTAATTAGTGTTATAATAATATATATGTTTAAACTTTTCCGGTATCTCAAGCCATATTGGTGGCAGGTAGCGATATTGCTCGCGGCGACGGGTGGGCAAGTATTTGCAACTTTGCAAATTCCGGCCCTGATAGCTGACATCATTAACAATGGCATCGTAAAGGAAGACACTGGTTATATTTGGCAGCAAGGGCTGATAATGCTTGGGATTGCGGTGGTAGCGGCGGGGTGTTCGCTAGTGGCAAGTTATTTTTCGGCACGAGTAGGAGCAAATTTTTCACGCGATATTAGGGCGAATATTTATAGCAAAGTGCTGAGTTTAAATCTAGCTGATACTAAGGATTATAGTACGGCGTCCTTAATCAACCGTACAACGGATGATGTAAACCAAGTTCATCAGGCCATTATGATGATGTTGTCGGTGATGCTGCTGGCGCCGATGTTTTGTATTTTTGCGCTAGTGATGGCGGTTCGGACGGCACCAGATATGAGCTGGATTATTGCAGTGGGGGTGGCGGCGATTGCGCTTTCGGCGGGAATAATCTTGGGTATTACAATGCCAAAGTTTAAGATTTTTCAAAAATTAGTAGATAGAGTCACTTTGCTGACGCGGGAGAATTTGACGGGGCTACGGGTAATCCGAGCATTTGACAATGAACAATTGGAAAAAGATAAATTTGCAGCGACCAATAATGAACTAACTAAACTAAATATTTTCCTAGATAAATTACTAAAGTTAGAGGGGCCGTTAGTGAATATTATTTTCAACGGGACGACTTTACTATGTTCGTGGGTGGGGATTTCACTGTTAAATCAAGATTTTAGCTATCTTGGGAATATGTCTGCTTTTGCGCAGTATGTGAGTTATGTAATGATGTCGTTCTTGATGCTTTCAATGTTGTTCGTAATGTTGCCGCGAGCAAATGTTTGTGCAGGGCGGATTAACGAAGTACTAAATATTAGGTCCAAAATTTGCTGGAAAGCGCAAACACAAGGTGTACCAGACAAGCAAGTTTCGATTGAGTTTAAGAAAGTGGATTTTCGCTATCCGGGGGCAGAAGAAAAAGTGCTAGACAATGTTTCGTTTAGCGCTAAGGCGGGAGAGTCGGTGGCATTTATCGGTTCTACGGGGTCGGGTAAATCTACTTTGATAAATTTGGTGCCGCGATTTTATGAGGCTACCAGTGGAGATATTTTGGTAAATGGGGTAAATATTCGAGATTATAGTAAGGATGATTTAATGAAAAAAATTGGTCTAGTACCACAGAAGGGTGTATTATTTGCCGGGACGGTAAAATCAAATATTATGTTTGGAGCACCAAACGCCACCATGGAACAAGTGGAAAAAGCGGCGCAAGTGGCTCAAGCAGAAGATTTTATTAAAAAGTTACCGGGCGGTTATAATGCGCATATTGCGCAAGGCGGGACTAATGTGTCTGGTGGACAGAAACAACGGCTCTCAATTGCGCGGGCGATTTGCAAGAATCCGGATATTTTTATTTTTGATGATTCGTTCTCGGCACTAGACATGAAAACGGACGCGAAATTGCGTGAGGCGCTCAAACCGATTACAGCAGATATGATAACTTTGGTTGTGGCGCAAAGAGTGAGTACAATTAAAAATGCCGACCAAATTGTAGTGTTGAATAACGGCAAAGTAGTAGGAAAAGGCAAGCATAAGGAGCTATTGCGTAAGTGTGAAGTTTATCGCTCAATTGTAAAATCGCAGCTGTCGGATAAGGAATTTGAGAGAGAAATGAGGTTGGCGGATGCGTAACTTGAGAAAAAACAGACGGAAGAAAGGTAGTGGCGAGGCAATGAAAACGTTTAAAGAATTTTTGGCGTCGCTCAAGAGATATCGTTTTTGGATTGTGACGTCAATTATTCTGGCGGTCGGGTCAGCGGTCTTAAGTATTTTTATTCCAAAGATTTTGGGTGACATGACTAATATTGCGGTAAATACTTATCCCGATATCGATTTCGGGGCAATTTTGGGATTAGTGTGGCTAGTGCTAGGGCTATTAGTGGGGTCGGCAGCACTAAATTATGCGCAGGCGTATATTTTAACAATTGTGGCGGCAAAATATACGCGTGATTTACGTAACCAGATTATAGATAAAGTCACGCGGCTACCGATTGCATATTTTGATCGCCACCAATATGGTGATACGTTATCGCGAATGACAAACGATATTGATATTATCACTACTTCTTTATCACAGGAGGTGACGGATATTTCTTTGAGTTTGTCTACTTTGGTGGGGACAATGGTACTGATGTTAACGATTTCGGTGCCGTTGTCGCTGGTAGCGTTTGTAGTGGTCCCACTTTCAGTAGTAGTAGTGGGGAAAATTATGGGGCATGCGCAAAAGTTCTTTAATGAACGGCAGAATACTTTGGGGCTACTCAATAACAGCATTGAGGAAGATTATTCTGGGCAATTAATCATTAAATCAAACTCGCACGAAAAGGCGTCGTTTGCGGATTTTGATAAAACTAATCAAAAATTAACTACCATTACCTATAAGGCGCAGTTCTTATCGCAACTTTCAATGCCGGTGACACATATTTTTACTAATTTAGGGTATGTAGCAATAGCAGTGTTGGGTGGAATATTAACAGTAAATGGAAAAATTACGATTGGCTCCTTGCAGGCGTTTATCCAATATGTGTCGCGGTTTAACCGCCCGATTACGGAAATGGCATCTACTACTGCTACAATTCAAGGACTATTGGCGGCATCGAAGCGGATTTTTAGTTTCTTAGATGAGCCGGAAGAGACTCCAGATTATTCGCCAGCCAAGACAATTGACAAAGTAAAGGGTGCGGTGGAATTTCACCATGTGGACTTTGGTTATTTTGCCGATAAGCCGGTGATACGAGATTTTTCGGTGAAGGTAGAGCCAGGAATGAAAGTGGCGATTGTGGGGCCGACGGGGGCTGGGAAGACAACATTGATTAATTTGTTAATGCGATTCTATGATCCGGATTCGGGTTATATCACGGTAGATGGGGTGCCGACTACTGAAATGAAACGGTCAGACGTACGGAAATTATTTGGGATGGTATTGCAAGACACTTGGCTATTTAGTGGTACGGTAGAGGATAATTTGCGCTATGGGCGGCCGTCGGCGACCCTAGCGGATATTAAGCGGGCAGCGCAAATGAGCAATGTAAGCCATGTGATTGAGGCTTTGCCACACACATATCATTCGGAGATTTCTGAGGACTCGGATAATATTTCGGCGGGAGAGAAACAGCTGATTACAATTGCACGGGCCATGGTGGCGAATCCGCCGATGATGATACTGGACGAGGCGACATCCAATGTGGATACGCGGACGGAGCAGTTAATTCAGGATTCGTTTGAGAAGTTAACATCTGGCCGGACTTCGTTTGTGATTGCACATAGGTTATCTACTATCCGGAATTCGGATTTGATACTGGTGATGCGAGATGGGGCGGTGGTAGAGCAAGGGACGCATAAAGAGTTGTTGAAGGCGGGTGGGTTTTATGCGGAGTTGTATAATTCACAATTTGCCGAGAGCTAAAAATAAAGAGATGCACTTGATTCAATTCAGTATCGCATGCATCTCTATTGACTATGATTATACTATAAATTATGCTCATTTCAAAACCGTAATTTTCGTGAGCGGTTCACTGCACGCCATGTTAATTTTTACAACATTTCGCTCAATCCTCGCCTCGATTAAGTTGCCAGCTCGCTCGACTTAAAAGTCTCGCTCGGCAACTTTACTCGTCTCGGATGAGGAAAGGTTGTGAAAAATAACTGGGTTTGTCAAATGCTCACGAGAAATTAGGCTTTGAAATAGTGTCGTATTTTAGCTGTTAACAACACAACGAATATATCGTCCTACATATTTGACCCACCCGCCAACCTCTAGTTGGGAATTTATATGACGTAAAACATATTGGTCACCGGGTCCATACGCAGTTGATGACCACCAATTGCCTCTGCTGACTGGATAATTAAGAACTCCATTATCATAGAATCCACCATAAATAGGCGAAAAGATAGCTGTATTGTTAGTTATATTAATAATTTGATTACTAGTTGGCAATGTCCAATTGGCAGGGCAAATATTTTCCGACCCAGAATATGCTTCATTTTCACTACAAGCACCGTCGCCACTTTTTGCCGAAGCCGCACAAAAATTATAGTACACACCTATTTCGTTTGTTGTAAGACTAGAAGCTTCTAACTCCAAATTTGTTGGTATATGATAGTATGCTTTGACATAATTGTTGCCAAGTGCCAAATCCCCATCGAATACGATACTATTGGCGTTAAAATTTGATCCTTGACCTAGGATGGTGCCTTCTGGTTGATTCTCTGTATGAGTGATACGTAGATTTTGCGTCATCCAACAATGGCCATTGATTTTGGCTATAGAGTAGTCGTTATTGTCTCGGATATCTATAACTCGTAATTCAGATCCTTCTGTAGCCGTAGCGCAAATAGCAGGTGACATATCCTGCATTTTGTAGTAACCATTGTACATAATCTTACCTGCTGCGGCATAGGAATCAGCTAGACTTAAGGGTTCTTGATAAGTTACTGCATAGAAGTTAATAGTATTAGTGTATTCTCCTGCTGCTTGAACATTACTAGCTTTAGCACCTATCTTAAACTGAATAGGATTAGTACTAGTAGATTCTTCTGTATCTATGAGAGTAATACCAGTAGTACCAGAATCATTATTATCTAGTGGTAAACCATTATAACCAGTGACTGTGCTACTTATATTACCACTAATCCAAGTAGTACCAGAATCAGTAGAATAAGAGTATCCCCAAGTATTATCATTAAAGTTAGCTAAAGAAGCTTTATTAGTAGTTAAATTAGTGAACTTATTGGTGTTATCATTACTATTTAATCTTAAGTCTGTATAGTTGGTATTACTAGTACCTACTGTAGTAGATAAATGATAACCAGCTAGTGAGTTAGTAGCTACTGCTACAGTAATGATATTGCTATCCTGACTACTACCTGGTGCTAGTTCGTCTATAATTAAGTCACCAGAAACAGAAACACTAATAGAGGGGTTGATGGTGAAGTTGATGCCGGCTGAACTGCTATATTCTAAGGCGGAAACATGATTATTACATATAATAATACCTACTATACTAATAATTGTTGTTGTAATGATTGTTTTTGCCTTCATGTTTGCCTCGCTTTGCCTTTAAATATCCTTTTCCCAGCGGTGCCATTTTGTCATGAAAGGCGTACACTAAAAATGGCACCGTAGGTGTCATAAGTCAATAACTCGTCCAGCATAAAGCTCGTCGAAGCTAATGGCTATCCTACGATGCCATTTCTAGCTTCCACGAACAATGATATTAAAATGTGCCGGACTTTTGATTGTTATTAACTTATGACATTTTTATTTTATCATACAAAATCCCGCCCGAAAAGTCTTGTTTTTCATTAATTTTATGTTGTAATATGTTATTTTTGACAGAGATAAAAACGCTCATGCTGTAATTTTTCAGAGTGGGGTGTTGACTTTGTACTTATGGCATGCGTATAATAGCAGCGGTTGGGCGGAGTTTAATTCTTTTCTAGTATAGAGTCTTGGTGTGGGCCCGTATGACCTTTGTCTACGCGGGGGCTTTATATAGCTATCCTAGTTAGGCTATGGTCGTTAAGTCCCCATTTTATTAACTACTAAAATGGAAAGGATGCTAGTAGTGAGAAAGCGATTTGTTTTCGTACTGGCAGTACGACTATTTAGAAAAGAGATTACCATCCGTATAGGATGGTAATCAACTTCGTTTGACCTTGAATGGGGGCTACTAGGCCTCATTCTTTAATTTGATTGTAGCACTAGTGGTTGATTTTGTCTAGGATTTCGGTGAAAATTTCGTCGATAGTGCCGGAAGCGTCGATTAAGTGGAGGTTGAAATCTTGCGCGATTTTGGGATAGGCGGCGTTGACTTTTTGCTGAAATTCGTTGGGCTTAGCCTCAAAAGTTTCGGTAGCTTTACCGCGATCTTTTTGGCGGGCAAGGCGAACTGCGTCTGGAACAGTAAGGATAAAACCGTAGTCTGGCGTGAAATATTTGGCGGGCAAAGTGTCTTTGGTGATTTTGATGATTTTACTGCGAGAAACTCCTTCACCGTAACCTTGATAAGCGAGTGTGGACCAGTAATTACGAGAGGATACAACAACTCCGCCGCGTTTTAAGACTGGCTCGGCGATTTTTTTCCAAAGCTCAACACGCGCAGCGGTGAATAATAAAACATTGGTGAGTGGTTCTAGATTGTAGCCACGAGCGAGAATCATATCGTGCAAATCATGGGCTTGGGGCAAGTCGCCATCTGGCTCTTCAAGCATGACAACTTCCTGGCCTTGTTTAGTGTAATAATCTTTGAGCAGCTCGGCTTGAGTGGATTTGCCGGTGCCGTCTTGACCTTCGATGACAATATACATGTTATAATTATACCATGCATGAGAGTTGGAAATCATTTTTGGAAAGTGAATTCGCTAAACCATATTTTAAAGAGTTGGCGAATTTCTTGCACAGCGAGTATGAAAATAAAACTATTTTTCCGAAAAAGTCGTTGGTGTTTTCGGCGTTTACGACAGATCTGAATGCGATAAAGGTAGTGATACTAGGTCAAGACCCTTACCATACGCCGGGGGCAGCGGAAGGATTAGCTTTTTCGGTGCCGAGCTCGCAACCGATTTCACCATCGCTCGTGAATATATACAAAGAAATAGATAACGATATTGGGCAGCACGTTAACCCTACGGGGAGTCTAAGAAATTGGCAAAAACAAGGAGTACTACTACTAAATACTGTATTGACGGTGGAGGCGCACAAGCCAAAATCACACAGTGGCAAAGGTTGGGAGATTTTTACTACGGCGACAATCGAATACCTGAATCATGAGCGACCACACTTAGTATTTATTTTGTGGGGAAGAGATGCGCGGAATAAAAAGTCGCTGATTGATACTTCTAAACATTTAATATTAGAATCGCCACATCCGTCGCCGCTGTCGGCATACGCGGGATTTTTTGGCAGTAAGCCGTTTTCTAAGTGTAATAATTTTTTGCGAGAAAATGGAGTAGATGAAATAGTTTGGTAATTTTAAGGAAACTTTAATTTGGCTTGCATATTTAGGAAATAATTATAGGGTTGGTGGATATTTTTTTAAGAAAACTTGGTGGAATGCAATAGAAAGTAGTTTTGTCGCGTTTTCCAAAAACGTCGCCCGCTTAAGCCCACTTCTTTAGTCTAGCATACTCGTCAGAATCATTAGGATAGGAATCTAAGATATCTTCAATATAAGTCTTGCCGTTACTAATGTTGAGAGTTTCCACCTCGGGCATGGAAGTAAGTAGACGGATAACAGCTTCGTCGGTTTCAACATTGGTCATGGACTTTTTGGGGTCGGCAGAGTGAGAGTGAACGCGAAGCTGGCCATAGACAAAGCGTTTGATGCCAGCTTGCAAGCAATATTTAAGACAGTTTTCACAAGTAGCGACGCGATTATAGAGAGTACAGCCGGCCAAATCCTGGTGGGCAAAAATCAAAGCGTTCATTTCGGAATGGATAGCAAAGTAATATTTCATGGGGCGTTCAGATAAAGTCATTTTGGACTCGTCGGCGCCTTGAAGCATGCCATTGTAGCCGAGAGACACTACCCGCTTATTGGCGTCTACAATGACACAACCCATTTTGCTAGATGGGTCCTTGGACTTGCTGGCTACCGTTTCGGTAATTCGCATGAAGTATTCGTCCCACTCTTTTTGCGTACTACTCATATTAGTATTATAACATAGATTAGGTGGGGGGTTGAAAAAATTTGCTACTCGTGATTGGCATAAGCGTGATAAAAAGACCATAAAAAGGTGAGGGGTTGATTTTGAATTTTAGCTGTGCTTATAATTTGAAGAATTAAAATAGGAGTAAACTATGCGAGGAAAAAATCAGAGCAAAAAGCACGATGGGCAAAGCAAAAAAATCAAAATTCGGCAAAATTGGCGATTGTATAATTGGCGCTTGCATAGAGTGTGGAAAATTAAAATTCGTTATATAGCGATGGCGGTGCTGTTTAATGCGATGCTAATACCACAGCTACCGGTGCAGGCGGAAAGTTGCCCGGCGGTGAGAATTGTGTTTGCAAGAGGGTCGGGAAGTGAAAGATGGACAGATAGAGATTATCAGACTTTTCAGCAGGAAATTGAGAGTAAATTAAAAACCGTGACAAGCGATTATGAGTTTATTGATCTGGATTATCCAGCAGTAGGGATAGGGCTAGATAAATTAGATATAACTGTAGGTGCATTGCTTGGCTCTGGCGATGCGTATGAATTTGGCAAAAGCGTGGATGCAGGAGTAGAAAACTTGAAACGGATGGTGAATAGCGCGGCTTGCCCAAATACTAAATATGTGCTGGGTGGCTATTCGCAAGGGGCGATGGTAGTATCAAAAGCTTTGCGGTGGCTGGAGGCGGACCGATTGATTTATGCGGCGACTTTTGGTGATCCGAAATTATATTTGCCAGAAGGTGGTGGTATAATGCCGCCAGCTTGCCGAGGGGAAAATTTGTCAGATTACCGGATGTATGTGCCAGACTGTCAAGCTTACAAAGGGATGCTAGGGGCATATATTCCATACGAGCCGGATGCTCTGGCGGGAAAAGTGGGGACATGGTGTAATGGGCGAGATGTTTTTTGCAGCTCACATATAAACTTTAGCGACCATACCGGATATGTAGACAAAGGACTATACGGGGATGCGTCAAAAGTGATTTTTGATAAAATTACTAAGGCGCTAAAAGTAGAAAACCATCTTTCTTCGCCTCATGATACGGCGATTTTGATAGATTCAACTGGTTCGATGGCGGGAATGATTGAACAATATAAGTCGGAGGCGATGAGACTGGCAACAGAGACATTGAATAGTGGTGGACGAGTGGCGCTGTTTGATTACCGAGACCTGCGTGACCCGTATGACCTCACCCAACATTGCGGGTTTGAGGATTGTACGCTAGAAAAATTCCAAGATGAACTAATGGCGATTGAAGTGGATGGGGGTGGAGACGAGGCGGAGTCTTTACTGTCGGCCTCTTTTCATGCTATGCAAGCTTTAAATTGGAAACAAGGCTCAACTAAATCGCTGGTAATTTTGACGGATGCAAATTTCTTGATGCCGGATTGGGATGGAGTGACGGTGGAAGATGTGAAAAATTTGAGTAAACAAATTGACCCAGTGAATTTTTATATTATTACCACGAATGAGCATGCGGAGGATTATGCGGATTTAGCAGCGGGGACGGGTGGTAAGGTGGTAACAAATTTTGATGAACTTTCACTGCTAACAGATTATATTATGGAACGCTATGATAGTTTGCCAAGAGTGGAGGAAAATGCAGCGCCCACGGAAGTTCCGACAATAGAAGTGAAAAATGTAGATTATAGCGGTGATACGGCGATGATAGAATTTGTGAGTACGAGTGAGCGAGTGTTAGTGGCACTGAATGATAAGGTGTTAGGGCTGGTAGAGGGCAATAAAGTAACTTTGACGGGCCTAGATGGTACTCGGGAAAATATAGCGACTTTAGTGCCGCTGGGGGAAGAGCTGCGGGGCGAGAGTGTGCAAGTAGAGTTATTTGTAGGCAAGATGGGGGTGCCTGCTGGCGGGGGATATGGTGGGATCGTATTGAATATACCGGATGTCGCCGCACTGAAAGCGCCGAAGACGGGAAGGCGATGAAATAAGATAGAATGGGTATAGGTTAAGGGGCACACAAGATACTGAACTGAATTAAGTGCGTCTTTTCCGTTGTTTAAGTGGAGGACAAGTGGTAGTGGTTGGCGTAGGGGCATTTGTAAGGCTTGAGAGGTTTGTCTAAGTGATGGTCGTAAGCGGCGACCGCTGCAGCAAGTTCGGCTTCTTCCAAGGTATCATAAATAATCTTATGGGTATCACCGACCCAGCAGCGGGCGGGCTGATAAAGCTGAAACTTCTGATGTTTGTTGCGATTTGCCATATGATACTATTATGGCACGAAATATGGTTGGTGTCAAGAACCCTTGTTTTTTGATGAAAATTATATTATAATAGCGTTTATGACTTTGAATAAGGATTTGATTCGGAATGTGGCAATTATTGCCCATGTGGACCATGGGAAAACTACGCTAGTGGATGGGCTTTTGAAACAATCACATACTTTCCGAGATAATCAGGCAGAAATGCAACAGACGCTGTTAATGGACTCAATGGACCAAGAACACGAGCGAGGAATTACAATTACCGCCAAGCAGACTTGCGTGCATTATAATGGCTATAAGATTAATATTATCGATACGCCGGGGCACGCGGATTTTAGTGGCGAAGTAGAACGAACGCTTAATATGGCAGATGGAGTACTATTAATCGTAGATGCGCAAGAAGGCCCGATGCCGCAAACGAAATTTGTATTGCAAAAGGCGCTGGAACTGAATTTGAAGCCAGTAGTGGTGATTAACAAGATTGATAAACCAGCAGCAAGAATACCGGAAGTGTTATCCGAAATTGAAAGTTTGTTTCTAGAGCTCGCAACAGACGAATCGCAACTGTTTTATCCGGTGTATTATGCGATTGCGCGCGAGGGGCGAGCGGGAAAAACAACGGACCTAGATAATGACCTTACGGTAATTTTTGAAGCAATTATTAATGATATTCCGGCGCCGAGCGTGGATAGTAATAGCGAGTCGGCGCAGCTCTTAGTGGCGGCATTGGCGGCGGATAACTATCTCGGGAAGTATTGCATTGGAAAGATCTTTAGGGGAAAGTTGAAAAAAGGACAGAGTGTAAAGATTATACACGCGGAGGAAATAAAAAATGGCAAGATTGATAATTTGTTTGTTTATAAAGGTCTAGGTAAGGAGGAGGTACAGGAGGCGATTGCGGGGGATATTGTGGCGTTAACTGGGGTGGCAGAGGCGAATATTGGGGATACGATTGCGACAGGGGAAAACCCAGAGGCTTTGCCGGGGATTAAATTGGAAGAACCAACTCTTTCTATTTATATCGGGCCAAATACCTCGCCGCTTAAAGGGCGCGAAGGGGAATTTACAACTTCTAGACAGATTGCAGAGAGATTAGAAAAAGAATTAGAAACTAATATTGCTTTGAAAATCAAACCAGATGGACTAGGATATAAAGTGTCGGGGCGGGGGGAATTGCATCTGTCGGTATTGATTGAAACTATGCGGCGTGAAGGTTACGAGCTGGAGGCGGGACGCCCGGAGGTGGTGTACCGAGAAATTGATGGGGTAAAATGTGAGCCGATAGAAGATTTAACGATAGAGGTAGCACCGGAGTATGTGGGGGCAGTTTCGCAAGAGCTAGGAGTGCGCAAGGCGGAGCTGATTTCACAAGAACTGACGACAGCGAATACTACGAGGTTTGTATATAAGATTTCCACGGCGGCGCTGATTGGACTAAGAAATAATTTGTTAACGGCAACTAGGGGAACGGTGCTGATGTCTAGTATTCCTTCTGGCTATCAATCCATAGAGAGTAAATATAAACCGGAGCGAAATGGAGCCCTCGTGGCAGCGGAAAATGGTAAATCTACCGCCTATGCGCTAGATTCGGCACAGGCACGGGGAACTTTGTATATTCCGCCGGGGGTGGATGTGTATCAGGGGATGATTGTAGGACTGTCTAACAAAAAAGATGACTTAGATATTAATGTTTGTCGGGAAAAACAGCTCACTAATATGCGGACGCATGCTAGCGATGGAGCGATTCAGCTAACGCCCTATACGCAATTGTCTCTGGAGCAATGCTTAGATTTTCTTTTGGATGATGAATTATTAGAGGTGACACCGCAGTCTTTAAGGTTGCGCAAGCGACAATTAGACCCAGTCAAGCGGAAACGCGAAAACCGAGAACATGGTTAAGGTATTTGGGGGGGTGATTAGTAATAGAGGTATACAGTTGTGGTAATAGAGGTGAGTGCTACCTTGCATTTTTGTGTGTTTTGTGGTATAATTAAGGTAGTGGTTTATTTTTTTACTATAGGCTAAACCCCTGTAGTTTGCTGTTGAATCAGGCACGTTGAAAGAGGTGGTTTATGTCGGTAACAGAGATGATAAGTGCAGGAATGCTGATGATAGCGGGAGTGATTTTCGTCGTAATATTAATTGGTGAAGGACATCATAGGCTCAAACAAAAGCGAGAGGGAAAGCAAAAGCAAAAGGAAGGTAAAAATGGACGAAAAACTAAGTAAGAACGGACGGGTGACGATTGGTTTGGCTATAGTTGCGGTAATTATTCTGTGGGCGTGGTCGCTCTCGACTAGAGAAGTAGTGCCGATAATCATGTCTAGTGTTATCGGAATGTTACTAATCGGAATCGCAGTAAGCATTTTGAGAGATGATCGTGAAGCTGACAAGCAAGGGGAGGTGATGAGATATCTACTAGAAGACGTTACTAAGACGATGTACCTTAATGGTTTATCGGTTGACGAGTGGCTGTGCCGAGGTATCGTCTGGGAGCTATCCTGGCATGAAGTGGGGGATTTCGCTAGGCCTCTAGGATGCCTGATACTAGATGCTCTGTATGAGGCTGGGGACGAGACTGCTAGGCTATATTGGCAGAAGCGCGAAGACATTAATGGACAAGAGTATTATAACACCTATATCGTGTTTAAATACGATGGTTGGGATTGGCAGCTTAACCTCAGGTGTCGTTGGCTAAACGAAGGTTTGAGGAGGTTTAGGCGTAAAACCGTAGCCGGATACACTGTTTGCTATTTAGATATCCCCCCTGAGGAACGCTCGAATATTGAAAGATACAAAGATCCGCACCAGTCTGAACTGGCACCGGATTTTTGGTACGAGAACTGGGATCTGGCCAGCGGGGAAAAGGCAGTAAACAGCCTGATCGCGAGAACGATCAAGCAAGAGATCTAGGAATTTGTAATTTGCAGGACGTGTATTGATTTTAGACCACCTAGACAAAGCCCTCGCTTGCGGGGGCTTTTTTGTGGTAAAATAGAAGTATGAGCTATTTAATAGACACGCATTGCCATTTGCATGATAGAGAGTTTTTTAGTGAAAGGCAAGCGGCGAAAATGCTCAAGCGAGCGGAAGAAAATAAGGTAGAGAAAATTATTTGTATAGGGACGTCGCATGGGGATTCTCTTGCGGCAGCGGAGTTTGCTCTTCAGCACGAAAACATTTATTGGACATATGGGGTGCATCCAGAGGCGTTGTCTACTCCACCGACGGGGGGTATTTTATTCGAAAGAATAGAAGAGGTAGAGGATGATCCTACGCTGGTGGCTATTGGTGAGGTGGGGTTGGACTATCATTATGGACAGGACAATAAAGAGGCTCAAATATGGTTATTTGAAGAAATGTTACAGATCGCCTCTGATAGTGACCTGCCGGTGGTGTTTCATGTGCGGGAGGCATTTGATGATTTCTTCCCGGTAGTAAGGAATTTCCCAGGGATAAAGGGAGTGGTACACTCTTTTACAGATAGCAAAAAGGTTTTGAAACGAATTTTAAATGAAACGGAGTTTTTTATAGGGGTAAATGGCTTGGCAACTTATTCTACTTTACCTACGCCACCCCTGGAGCGGATATTGTTAGAGACAGATGCGCCCTTCTTGACTCCTGTGCCATTTCGTGGTATAATAAATGAGCCGGCCTATGTTTATAATATTGCCGAATGGCTAAGCGCGAAACTAGGCGTGGAGTTAGAAATTATAGAGAGGGAGACTACGAAAAATGCCGAGAAATTGTTCAAATTTCGAGATCCCGTCCTTTGCGAGAGCTGAGGCCTATAATTTTGATACGACTCCGGAAACTTTTGATATTTACCGAGAATTAAACGCAATTGCAGAGGAGATTGAAGAATGTCGCGCACGAAATTCCTAAAAGGGCCTCTCAAAATCTTACGGAAAACCGTGCTAGAGAAGCCGGTTTATACTAATAAGTTGAGCTACGATGATTTGATTAATGCCGAAAGTGAATTAGGACGAACTCTGTTTGGGCCAATTCCGGTGGGGCACCGGAGGGAGTTTTTTGCCGCACGAAAAAATGTATGGATTTGGCATGAGAGTTGGCAGGATAAGTTTGGGGCGCTGCAAGATTTGACGGTGCGCTACGAAGTACGACCGACTGGAGTATATAAACGAGCAAATCAAGGTGGGTACGAGCGGATTGAAGGAGAGGAGTTAAACAATTTTCGGCGGGCGGCGCATTTGTATTTGGATCTTGTCAAATCAAAACTCTACTGCTAAAATGGAGTTATGGATAACTCTAAGCGTGAATTTAAAGCCAAAACTAAAACCGTAAATAAAATTGATGGCAAGACTGGTGACTCTTTGAAAAAGAAAAAGATCTTTTCGATTAGTGCGCTAGTAATAGGGCTAATTATGCTGGTAGTGGGAGTGGTGTTTTTGGTAATCAATCTGATAGGAGCGTCAAAAACAGCAGATGGGGAGTATTTGATAGACGCTGGACAGTGGGCTTTAGAGGGCGAAGAGGGGGTGGTTTGGGATTTTACGGAAGTAGGCAAAGGTGTGCTAACCACCAATAATCATTTAAATGATTATGATTTTATCTGGGCGATTGAAGATGGTAAGCTACTAATAGAGACGGATTGGTTATATGATTTAGAAAATGAGTTTGCATATGAATTGAATCATGGGACAGGGGAGTTGTTTTTGACTGCGAATGGAGAAAAATACGTTTTTAAGGTGTTACAGGAATAATTTTAATATCACTTTAAGGGGCTGGGTTTACACCCGGCCTTTTTCATGGTATAATTTGGTTATGATTTATTTGGATTTTCTGGAGTGCCTAGGCTATGCGGAGGGTCGAGCATGATTTATTTGGATCATGCAGCGGCAACACCGGTGTGTCGGAAAGCTTTAGAGGCGATGAAGCCTTACTATATGGAGGAGTTTTTTAATCCGTCTAGTCCGTATTTGCCGGCAAAAAAAGTGGCCAGCGATTACGAAGCCGCCAAAGCAGAGATTGCGCATGCGATCGGGGCTAAGGGCAATGATCTTGTGATTACTGCTGGGGCGACTGAGGCAAATAATTTGGCGTTTACGGCTTTATCTCTGGACGGGTCCTGTCGCCGCCTCCTCCCCCAAGATTTTGCTAACGCAAACATTTTGGGGGTCCCCCTCCGGCGCCACCACCCGTCCATGCTATATCTGGAGACCGAACATGATTCGGTGCGACGCGTGGCGGAAGCTCTTGGTGGTACTACCATTAAGGTGTTGCCGTCGGGAGTGATAGATTTGCAGGATTTGCGTGATAAGATTACCGATGAAATAGAGATGATTTCGGTGTCGCTAGTGAATAATGAGCTGGGGACGATACAGCCGTTAGCGGAAATAGCTGAAATTATTAGGAGAGTAAAGTTGGACCGGATGAAGCGGGGGTTGAAACGACAACTATTGTTACACTCTGATGCTTCGCAAGCTTTGAATTTGCTAGATATTAGCGTGGCGAGAATAGGGGTGGACCTTTTGACTTTAAATTCGGCGAAAATTTATGGTCCTAAGGGAGTGGGGGCTTTATATATGTCACACGAGGCGCATTTACACCCCTTGGTAACTGGGGGTGGACAAGAGAATGGGTTAAGGTCTGGAACAGAGAATGTGCCAGGGGTGATAGGATTTGCAACGGCGGCGACAGAAACTAAGAAGCATTTGAAAAGCAACCGAAAGAAATACCAAAAGTTGAAGAAAATTTTGCTGACCGAATTACAGGGGTATGAATTAGTCAACAAAAAGCACTCGATTGACAATTTTGTAGTTTTATGCTATAATGGTATAGATGCAGAGAGGTTAATTTTCTTATTGGAAGAACGGGGAGTGTATGTGGCAACAGGGGCAGCTTGTGCGGCGAGTAAGGGTGAGAAATCGCATGTGCTTTCTGCAATTGGCTTGTCTGATGCCCAGATTGCCGGATCTTTGAGGTTGTCGCTAGGGGAATTGAATGATGCCGAGCAAATGCACGAGGCCGCACGAGTAATTAATGAAGTGGTAGCGCTTGAAAGAAAACGAGTAAATGGCTAAAACGGTATATGTAGGGATGAGCGGAGGAGTGGATTCGAGCGTGGCGGCTTTATTGCTGTTGGAACAGGGTTACAAGGTGGTGGGGGTATATATGAAAAACTGGTCGGAAGATTTACCTGGAATGAAATGCCCATGGGCGGAGGATTTAGCTGACGCCAAGCGAGTGGCGGTGAAACTGGGGATTGATTTTGAAGTGTGGGATTTTGAAAAAGAATACCGAGAGAAAGTGGTAGAATATATGCTGCGTGAATTCCGTGCTGGCAATACGCCTAATCCGGATATTATGTGTAATCAAGAGATTAAGTTTAAATTGTTTTATGAAAAGGCCATGGCAGCTGGGGCGGATTTTATCACTACAGGACATTATGCTAGGGTACTCTGGGCGGGTCCTGCCGGGCTTTCCTCCCCCAAAATTTTGCAAAGCAAACATTTTGGGGGTCCCCCTAGAGGTCCGTCACCCGCCCATGTCTGCCTGGCTAGAGCTATAGATGAGAATAAGGATCAAACTTATTTCCTCTATCGTATCTCAGAAGAGGCTTTAAGGCACACCATTTTTCCGATTGGGGAAATGTGTAAACCGGAAGTAAAAAAACTAGCCAAAGAGCGTGGATTACATAATGCTTACAAAAAAGAGTCTATGGGGGTGTGTTTTGTAGGCCAGGTGGGAATGAAAGATTTTTTGAAAAAATATATCGATGTGCGGCCGGGCGAGATAAGGGAGGTTGAGTCCGATAAAGTATTAGGGTATCACGAGGGGGCGGTATTCTATACGATCGGGCAACGACATGGGCTGTATCTAAATGGGATGAAGGGGGAAGTGAATGATGGCATGCCGTATTATGTGGTGGCAAAAGATACTAAACAAAACATTGTATATGTGTCGAAAAACCTGAATGACAAACGAATTTGGGTACGAGAATTAAAACTACGAGACATGGTTTTTCGGGCGGGTCCCGCCGAGCTTTCCTCCCCTAAAACTTTACAAAGCAAACATTCCGGAGGCTCTCCTCCGAGCCCGTCATTCACCTATACTAATCTTTCGGTTCGTTTACGACACCGAGCGCCGTTAATTCCGGCGGAGCTGGACGGGAACACACTAAAATTTGCACAAGAAATTAAACGCCCAGCTAGTGGACAGAGCGCTGTGTTTTACCTAGACGAAGTTTGTCTAGGCGGCGGGATAATTATTTAGACCATCATCATAGCAGCATTGGCGCAAAGTAAGATACCAGCAACGATAGCCATAGCAGTAACAATATAAACGTGCATACGCTCTTGATTAGAGATGCCTTGTTGCTTTTTGCTAGTGCGGGTGTTGGCCCGGCTGCCGGTTTGGCGTTGCTGTGTGCTAGATTTTTTAGTTTTGGTGGAAGTTTTTCTTTTTGCTTGTGCCATAATAATTCCTTTTTTATTATTCTTAAGGTTATTTTAGCACAGTTTTTGGAAAATGCAAGTAATTTTGATATAATTGCTGTATGAATGCGAATGAGATCAGAAAAAAGTTTTTGGAGTTTCAAGAGGCGCGAGGGCACAAAGTGATTCAGCCAGCGCCATTAGTACTAGAAGGTGACCCAACCACCCTATTTACAGGGTCGGGGATGCAGCCTTTGTTGCCGTATTTGTTGGGCGAGCCGCATAAAGACGGAACGCGACTCTGCGATTCGCAACCATCGATGCGAATGCAAGATATAGATGAGGTGGGCGACCCTAGGCATACTACGGTGTTTGAAATGCTGGGAAACTGGTCTTTAGGGGATTACTTTAAGGAAGAACAGATACGGAATTTTTTTGAGTTTTTAACCTCTGTAGTGGGGTTAGATCCGGAGCGGATTTATGTGACCTGTTTTATTGGCAACGAAAAGTACGGTATCCCTAAAGATACAGAAACGGCGAAGATTTGGCAAAAAGTATTTGAAGAGATGGGGATAGAGGCGAAAATTGCGGAAATTGGGGAAGCCGCTAGAGGTGACGAGAGGGGGATTAAGCCAGGCGAAAGGATTTTCTTTTATGATGACCATGAAAACTGGTGGTCGCGCGGGGGTGGGTGTGAAACTACCCCAATTGGTGACCCCTGTGGGCCAGACTCAGAAGTATTTTACGACTTTGGGGCCGATTTGCAAGATGAGGCAAAATACGGGAAAGCACATCCAGCGAGCGACGGGGCCAGATTTATGGAAATAGGCAACCAAGTGTTTATGCAATACCGAAGATTGCCAGATGGTACGTTTGAGGAATTAGAGAAGAAAAATGTGGATTTTGGGGGTGGATTAGAACGGATTGCGGCAGCGGCAATTGGGTCGTTTGACGTGTTTAAGATTTCGCTGATGAAGCCAATTATTGATAAGTTGGAAGAAATATCAGGGAAAAAATATGAAAATAATACCGACGAAATGCGGGTAATCGCTGATCATATCAGGGGTGCGTATCTGTTGGCGGCGCAAGGGTTAGTGCCATCTAATAAGACACAGGGGTATGCGATGCGACGATTGCTCCGGAGGGCGATATTGCGGGCACTAGACCTCGGGATTTCGTCCAACTTCTTGTCAGAAATTGTACCGATTGTAGCAGAGAACTATGCAGAGTTGCCAGATTCAGTTTTGACGCATAGGGAAAGTGCGCTAGAGGTGATGCTGCGAGAGGAAGAGATGTTCCGAAAAACGCTCAATAGAGGTTTAAGGGAACTGAAGAAAATTCCTAAACAGCAATTATCTGGGTATGATTTGTTTAAGTTGCAGGATACCTATGGTTTTCCGTTGGAATTATCCGTAGAGGAATGCTACCGGGAAGGGATTAAGCTGACTGATGACTATATGAAAGAGTTTGAGGCGGCGCTTAAAGAACAGCGCGAGCGGTCACAAACGGCTTCGAAGGGAATGTTTAAGGGTGGATTAGAAGATCATGGCGAACAGACGGTAAAATATCATACCGCTACGCATCTGTTACTGGCGGCTTTGCAAAAATTAATTTCACCCGATATTGTGCAAAAGGGTTCAAATATCACTTCAGAGAGGGTGCGATTTGATTTTAATTGTGACCATAAGTTGACGCCAGAGGAAAAAGAGGCAGTAGAAAAACAAGTGAACAAGTGGATAGAGGCGGATTTGCCGGTGGTACATGATGAATATGATAAGGCTTATGCACGAGACGAGTTGCACGCACACGGGCAGTTCTGGGATAAATACCCCGAGAAATTGACGGTTTACACGATTGGAGATTTTGACAGCCCAGTATCGCGCGAAGTATGCGGTGGGCCGCACGTGGAACACACGGGAGCGATAGGGAAATTTAAGATAAAAAAAGAGGAATCTTCCTCGGCTGGCGTGCGGCGGGTTAAGGCGGTGATAGAATAAAAAGGACACCCTTAAAGAGTGCCCTTTTATATACTAGTGAGACATTGGCTGTTGGTTTGGCGCAAGAGCTAAAATATGATCAACACTCTCTTTTAGCCTGGAGATTTCTTCTGGCGTTATGAAATGAAATGTTGTTTTGGGCAAATATTTTGCCTGCTTTGCTGATAGATTAAGCTGTTCAGCAAGAGCCATAGTCACCAATTCTAACAACTCTCCTTCGAAATAAGTCCTTACGATGGCCTCAATCTCATCGTTAAGTTCTGCTAGTACTGTGTCCGTTTTCTCATCATACGGGGTGCTGTTATCAGAAATTCCTCGCAGCGTAGTAAGTTTTGATACTCTGCTGCTTAACTCACCTATGGCTTTATCTGCATAGTAGTATTCTACTGCTAGATATCTACATCCATTTTTGCAGATACCTTTGTAATATATTTCCCTTAATTTGTCGTAACAGTCAATTTTGCGCTGCCTGACATCATCACTGCTATCTCTGTGGCGAGATGTACTACAAAAGATGTCACTATCATCTGTAGCGGCGGGGCGCCAACTTTTATACATGCCGCTGTTGACTTTGATTATCCAATCCTCAACGCGCTGTGCAAAAGGAGCGGCTGATACATCAGGAAGTTCGATCATTGGGCAATCTTGCAGGAGCTCTAACATAGCTTTTTTCTTGGCCTCTTCTTTCCGTCTTTTGCTGTCAAGCATTCTCCCCAGCAAATGCTTCGGATCTCGATTATACCTACAATAAATATATAAATCGTAAAGCCAGTTCACAGATATGAAGCACACTGCACAAGCGAGTAGTACCAAAATTATTATCTCAACCATACCAATATCCCTTCTCTATAAATGTGCTTTTGATATATATAAGAGCTTTCAGACAGCTCGGAACCAAACTGATAACCTTATTATAATATAAGTTTAATAAAAAATCAATAATTAAATCAGTTTTGGAGTAGTTTGGCAATTTTGGCGCGAAGTTTGTTCTCGGAGGGGGCGCCGGCGAGGGTGTCTACGCCGACCCGGAGTAATCCGAGTGCAGTAGCAAAGGAATAATCTAGAGCGAATTGGTCGTCAATAATTAAATTAGGCAACTCGTTAACATCTATAAGGTGAATTAGTGGGCGCCGGGCAAAAGGTAGACCCTCGTACCAATCAGAAATAGCAAGTGTCTCCTGCAACAACGATAGTCCTGCGCCGCCGCCACAGAGCAAAATATTGCGAGGCAAGCTGCCGACATTTTCAAATTCTTCGAGGGCTACTTCTACACCTGTTAGCCAGACAGAAATGTTGCGCGAGAGGGCGGTCTCGATTTTGGATTTGATTCTATCATCTAGCTTGCCAGTGTCGTAGTCTAGTTTGTAGTTCTCGGCGGTTTCGAAATCTACACCGAGGGACTCGGCAATTTGGTGAGTAAAGCTGCGGCCACCAATGCCAAACATTTTGGTACCTTCTACACCTCCATCCTCGACTACAGCAATGTCAGTAGTACCGCCCCCGATATCCATGACGATCCCAGAGAAACTAGATTCTACGTCGTCTCCTAGGCAGGCCCGGCAGACGGCAAATGGCTCTACTGCTACGGTAAGTAAGTCTAAATTCAGCTCAGCACAAACTTTCTCAATGGCTGCAACATGAATAAGGGGAGCAAAAGCAGTGTAGAATTGAATCACGATGTCTGAGCCTTTGAAACCAATGGGGTTGGATATTTTGTAACCATCAATCGTGAGTGAGACAATAGCTGAATTGATAAGACGAACTTCGACGTTTTCATTGCCAGTCTCAAGTGCTACTGTCTTCTTGGCAACCTCGCCGGACTTTTGCTGAACTTTTTTGATGATTTGTTCCATTTCGGCATTGGTAATAGGCTTGTTGGGATTCTTGCGGGAGTAATTAACGGTAGTAGTATTGCCCTTAATGAGCTCGCCAGCGATGCCGACTACCGTAAGGTTAGCACGCTCACCGGCTTGTTTTTCTACCTCGATTAAAGCCTCTTCGCAAACTGAAACTACCGCTGGAATATCCGCCACGGCACCAGCGTGCATGTTGCCTTCGACTTGACGAGCCTTGCCGACACCGAGAATTTCGAGGTTACCTTTCTTGGCAGGTCGAGCTAGAACCGCCTTAACAAATTCTGTGCCAATGTCTAACGCTAGAATAGTGCTCATGGTTCAATTATAGCACATTTAGACAATCAAAACGTTAATGATTTACAAAAGACTAATTTACCCCTGTTATTACGTAAAATACAGCTTTTTGATTGTAATATTTTGCTAAATTGAGGGGTTGCAAATGAGAATGGATGTGCTAAAATGGAAGTATAACAATTTCCATAGTCAAAACGTACATTAGAGAAAAAATGAAAGATTTATGAAGGTAGAATTGGCACCGTTAGGTAGCGGAATGCCTTCGTGAATCTTTGCGATTTCGATGTGCGTTTTGGCTATGGAAAACCTAGCGGTGCCAATTTTGCGCATATCCCCGTAGAAGTTGGCACCGCTGGGGGAAATAATAACCACAAGCGAGGTAGATATGCAGGTCATCAATTATAAACTAGAAAAACAAATCAACCATATTATATATGGTATGGTGGGTGGATTATTAATATTTACGATTTTGGCTGGGCTAGGATTGGCTTTTAGTAATGTCTTCGCAATTGCTGGTACCGCTAGCGATAGCATTTCTTCTCGCGCTTCCGTGACTGTGACCGCCACCTGTTCTATGACAGCTAATATCTCTTCTGCTCATAATGCTACTTTGCCTAATGGTGTCTGGTCTGGTAACAATGGATATTATCCAGATGGCATAGGTAAAACTACTATTTCTACTATTTGTAATGATTCTTCTGGTTATTCTATCTATGCAGTAGGTTACACTGGTGATAGTACTTCTGGCAATAATACAGTGCTGCGTGATACTAATCTAGGTAGTAATTATGATATTATTACTGGCACTAATCAAGGTGGCAACAATTCTAACTGGATGATGAAACTAACCAAAGTGACAGATTCTAGTATTTCTTATTTGCCAGAAAACATGACCATAGAGAATGGTTTTGATAGCAATAATTATCATGTGATACCGAGTGAATATACTGAAGCTGTCCGTTATAGTTCTGCTACTGATGCTATGTTAGGATCTAAAATAGAAACCACCTATGCTGCTTATATTGCTACTGCTCAGCCGGCTGGCACTTATGAGGGGCAGGTAAAATATACTCTTGTACATCCAGGTGGTACTGATATACCTACGGTAGATACGATGCAAAATGTCGCAGAGTGGGGCGGAAGAGTAGGTGTAGGTGAAACTGTGACTGCTACTGATAGTAGGGATGGTAATACTTATAAAGTTACTGGTATCTGTACAGAGTTTAATGCTACTAATCCTAACAATTGTGATCATTATGAACTCTGGATGACTGAAAATCTAGACCTGGCCCTATCTACCAATGGAGCAATTAGTACAGATGGCGAGACTGCTACAGCACTAACTTCTGAAAACACAGATTTAAACGAATATGGTACTGGTACTCTTACTCCAGCTTATGGCTACACTTGTTCTAATAGTGATCCTAATTGTACTAGTGGAATCATCACTTGGACACCAGGGGCTACTTTAGCTACCCCAGCTACCATTAGTGACTTTAGCTATTCTGGTAGTGCTACTACGGTAGTAAGTAACTGGGTTAATGATAATTACGCTCCTCACTGGGCTGAAGGACGGCTTAATGGCAATATCAATAATGAAGTCTACACCAGGAGTTATGACGTAATTTACACTTCCTTGTCCGATTGTGTTGCTTCTAACACTCCAGATCAGTGTGCTCACTGGCATATTGGTAATTATTATAACTGGTCTGCAGCTGTAGCCACTAATAACACCAATATTGATACTTATAAAACTCAATACACTACCATGCCAAACTCCATTTGCCCGGCTGGCTGGCATTTACCTAAAGGCCTCACTGGTTCTGATACTAGCGATGATTCTGACTTATCAGACTTTAACACTGTTTTCTACGCTAATGGTATGACTGGTGATGGTGGCAATCCGGCTGGTAAAGACTTTGCTGGTGGTACTAATGTTAAATACTCTGGTACAGGCTGGAGCAAAATGTCTAGCGACCCCTTCTATTTCGTGCGCTCCGGGCGCGTTAACGGTACTACCCTGGCTTACTCTACCGGTGTCGGCTACTATTGGTCTAGTACTGTAGCTACCTCGGGTACTAACGCGTACTACCTGTACTTCTCTTCTAGCGAGCTATACCCCTCGGGCGTGCACTATCGCGGCTTCGGGTTTTCGGTGCGTTGTGTAGCGCCGTTACCAGGAAATCAACAATAGTTTTTAGCCTAAGATGGATTGGGGATTTCTTGGTAATGGCCAGACTTAAGAGTGCCGAGTGCAAATTTGCCGAGCTTAGTGCGATGAAGTTTAACGACCTCGTAACCGAGCGCCGCAAAGGTGCGACGGATTTGACGGTTGCGACCCTCAGTTAAAATGACCTGGTAACGAGGTAGTACCGCCGTCTTTCTCGGGCCGGCGTCGCCGCCGCCCGTCGTTACGGGGGCGGCGCGCCTTATACCTCGGTCGTAACCTGCGGACTCCCTCGAAAGAGGTGGTACTACCTCGTCTCGAACAATATTGAATTTAGATACGCCGTCCGGGAGGAGGATGCCGAAGTCAGAAATCATTTGTTGGTGGAGGGGAGCTAAGGGCTTGTCGAGCTCGACCTCATAAATTTTTTCTTTTTTAAACTTGGGGTGGGTCATTTGATAGGCAAAATCGCCATCATTGGTAAGCAAAATGAGGCCGGAGGAATCTTTGTCTAGCCTGCCAACGGTCTTAAGCTGGTGATATTTTTGAGGTAATAAATCGTAAATGGTAGGAGCATTGCCCTGAGCGCGACGAGAGCAAACATAGCCGACTGGCTTATTGAAGGCGAGGTATAAATAGTCGGTAGCGTGAGGGATGATTTTATTGTTGTAACATATATTTGACGTCTCGTCAATTTTAGTTCCCAATACCGCTGTTTTGCCATTTACCGTAACCTTACCGGCAGCAATTAGCTCGTCGGCCTCGCGGCGAGAGACACCGATGTGTTCAGCTAAGTATTTATTGAGCCGGACTTGGTTGTTCATCTTGTGTAGTTGGTTGAGGTTGTGGAGCTGGCTGGGATACAGGGGCGGTGGGTGTTGAGGCTGGAGCGGGTTCGGGCGCAGGCGGTACAGCAGTAGGCTTGTCGCCTAGAACCTCGTGGATAGTATTGACAACATCTTCAATGCCGACTTGGGATTTGACCAAGTAGCGATCGGCACCGAGGCGTTCACCACGTTGACGTTGATCGTCAGCAGACAACGCGGTCATCATGATAACTTTGATCCCGGCAGTTTCAGGAGTGGAACGTAAGATGTCTAACATATCAAAACCAGAAATTTTGGGCATCATGATGTCCGATAAGATTAAATCTGGCTTTTCACGAACCGCGACAGCTAAAGCCTCTTCGCCATCGCCAGCCGATACTACATCGTAGCCTTCGGCGGTAATACGGATACTGTAGATTTCACGTAAGGACGCATCGTCTTCTACTACCATTATTTTGCTCATTTGATTTCTCCCTTTAAGTTAATATCGATTTGTGTTGGACTAGATTGAGTAATAGCCGCTGGGGCGGGGTGAGGAGGTGCTTCGGTTTGAGGCGAGATAATAGGTTGAGGCTGGGGGGCAGGTTGTGACTGCATAGTTTGAAGTTGAGGCTGGGGCTGGGGGGCGAGTTGGGATTGAGGTGGCGTTACTGGCTGTGGTCGTACTACTGGTTGGGGCTGCGGTTGTGGTTGCATGGCAGGTTGAGGTTGCGCCACTGATTGAGGTTGCGCCACTGGTTGAGGCGCTGGCTGCGTTCCTAGACCCATAGCTTGATTACGAACAGCGATCATGCGTTTATCATATTCTTCCTGCGTGAGGCGAGGTAAAGAAATAAAGAACGTGGAGCCTTCACCAAAGGCAGACTCCGCCCAGACGCGACCGCCCATAGCTTCGGTGCGTTGTTTGACTAGATAAAGTCCCAGTCCAGTGCCACCAATAGTGCGAGTATCAGAATTATCTGCACGGTAAAATTTTTGGAAGATATGGCTGATGTCGTCGGAAGAAATGCCGATGCCGGTATCAGTAACGTTAATTAGTACGCGGTCGCCGTCACCCCGAACGTTAATATAAACAGAGCCGCCCTCGGGGGTATATTTCAGGGCGTTGTCGATTAAATTATCCATGATTTCGCGCATAAAGCTAGAATCGATGGAGCTGTAAGCGACTTGGTCAATTTTGCGACTTTCGCCTAATTTGAGTGGCTCGGAGGAGCCAAAAGTAAGACGAATTTTGGCAGCCTCGGCGTGGGGAATATAATCACTGACGAGATTTTTGATATAATCGATCATCTCGACTGGCTCGAAATGAGGACGGATGCGCCCGTCGTCGAGCTTGGTGACATCAAGCAAATCTTGAAAAAGCTTACCGAGATGCCTAGAGGCGGCTTGCGCGGCAGTGAGATAGCCACGGGCGCGCTCGTCGATGGCGGCAGTCTGGGGGTTAAGCGCCAGAGACAGATACCCGTCAATGGTAGCTACAGGGGTGCGCATTTCGTGCGAGGCCGTGGATATAAATTCGGTTTGCTCGCCTTCCTCTTCTAATTCTTTGGTAATATTGCGGAGGGTGATAATGCGGTTTCCCTTGATGCCCTCGACTGGTAAAACCGAGATAGCTACTGGGATGCGCTTATCAGACTGACCTACAATGAGGCAAGCTTGGTGGGGTTCGAGTGGCTGACCAGATTGCATAGCTTGGACTAGGGGATTTTCGATGTCGGAAAGTTCGCGACCTTCTTTGGACTCTAGTTTAACTACTAATCCATAATCTAGGCCTGTGGCCTGACTGGGAGAATTATAGCCCGTCATACTAGCGGCAGCAGAGTTGATAAATTCGATTACGCCATTCTTGTCAGTTATAATGACGCCGTCATGGATAGCTTTTAAGGCCATTTCAGCCATAGCTGACTGATTATTAGTCGGCGCATTGGGGGTAGTATTGCGTTTAAACAAATTCATCTATATATATTTTAACACAAGCACGAAAAAATGTGGTAAAATTTATATATGAATAAAGACGTAATCTATATTGAACCCGAAGATGATATCACGGATATCATTGCTAAAATAGAAAAAGCCAAAGAAAAAATCGTGGCGCTAGTGCCACCCAAGAAGGCGGGTGTATTCCGAAGCCTAGTGAATATAAAACTAATCGCAAAAGCGGGAGCGACGGCCGAAAAAAGTGTAGTATTAGTAACGGTGGACCCATCTATTACTAAGCTCGCGGCGACGACCAAACTGCCGGTGGCCAAGAATTTGCAGTCGGCGCCAGTTGTGCCGACGGCAGAAACTGAGGTAGTAGAAGCCGAGCAGACAATTGAAGACGTAAACGAACCGGAGGAAGATAACAAAGAAGCAGAAGAGGTCGAGGCGACTGAGGTAGTAGAAGCAAAAGACGAAGCAGATGATGAGTCGGAGGAAGACGAGGAGGCTGATGAAGCCCAGCCTAAGAAAAAAGATAAGAAAAAGGACACTAAGTCATCTGGTAATAAAATTCTGAATTGGCTTAAACTACATAAAAAGCTGGCAATCGCTGGTGGGGTTTTGCTAGTGGCGTTGATTGGATTTTTAATTTGGGCATTCGGGTTTGCTCCAGCAGTAGATATTATGGTACCGATTAGAACGGACTCGAAGAATTTTTCCGAGGGGATTACTTTTACCGACCAACTAACGAATGAAAATGCTAAAGAGGGGAAATTCTATCTAGAGCAAAAGAAAATGGATATTACACAAGAGGTAGAATTTGAAGCTACAGGCAAGAAAAATCAGGGGAACAAGGCTACGGGCGATGTGGTGATCTACGCCTATTTTGATGCTAAAGGAACAATCGCAGTCAATGCTGGATCTACTTTTGTGGTGAATAATTTAACATTCGTATCAAATAATGATGCGTCTTTATCTTGGGATGGCAAGCCAAGTAGTTGCGAAAATTCTAACGACGAAGTTGCTACAGGGCATTTTCAGTGCTTAAAGTCAAGTCGCGTAGAAGTAACGGCGGCGAACGGAGGATCGGAATATAATATCCCGGCTACTCCGTCTGGGTGGAGTACCACAGCCAATATTAGAGTATATTCAGATAAAGCTATGACTGGCGGAACGGATGATATGATCACCGTGGTTCAACAATCTGATGTAGAAAATGCCAAAAATTCGCTCAATTCTGGTAAAGAAGAGGAAAACAAGAAGAAGTTGTATGACACTATTGGGGATGAATATTTGATTATAGAGAGTACTTATGAGCAAAATACCTCCAATGCTACAGCAGACCCAGCAGTGGACCAAGAGGTAAAGGACGGTGTAAAACCCAAATTAACCGCTACCACTACTTTGACGGTTTATGTGGTGAATAGGGACAAGTTGAAAGAGTTTGTGCGAGAAAAAGCCGATCTTGAGGAGGGGCAAAAAGTTTACGACGTGAAGGATATTTATATTGAGAACTTTACTAATAATGGCGCCAACAGCACGGCTAAATTGAAGGCACAATACTACATTGGGCCAAAAATTACCGAAACAGAGTTGGTAGAAAAAATTATGGGCAAGGGTCTAGGATACGCACAGAGAGAGATTCGCGACCTCTACGGGGTGCCTAATGCGACAATTAGCACTTCTTATCCGTGGGTGATGACGATACCGAGCGATTCAAATAAGGTGACGGTGAAATTTGAAGTGAAAGACCAAGACGGGAACGAGGTGAAAGAACAGATCGATGAGGGCGAAACTACAGATAAGAATAGCGGCGAAGATAAGGAAACCAAGAAAAACGAAGATCAAAAGAATTAACTGAGCTAATGATGGGTAAGCTGAATAGAAAAGTAGATATTTTATGCGTGTAATAGGACTTGACATAGGCGAAAAACGCATTGGCGTGGCCAAGGCGGACTCTAGTACTCGGATTGCGGTACCAATAGGGTTTATCAATGTAGATGGCTCAGAATGGCAGAGAATCGCCCGAATAGCTAACTTACAGGGGACTAATTTGTTTGTCTTGGGACTACCTCGTAGCAATGAAGGCTCGGAAACTCAACAGTCTTTATATGTGAGGAATTTTGCTAAAGAGTTAATTCGGCAAATACCAGAGGCGAAAGTGCGGTTCCAGGACGAATCTCTGACATCAGTAGAAGCGGAAGAGCGGCTAAAGTCACGCAAGCGAAATTATGAGAAAGGGGAGATAGATGCTGAAGCGGCGACGATTATTTTGCAGGATTTTATGGAGGGACTTGTTGATATGGGTACTTCAAAGCCGCTTGCCGAGGAAGTATCTACGTCCGTAGAAGGGTCAACAGGTGTAGTAGCTGGTGTGGCAGCAGGGGTAAAAGCAGCCGCAACTGAAGTAAAAGATAATGCTACTATTATAGCCAAAAAACAATCTGACAAAGTAAAATTAAACACCAAGAAAGCGAAGCATAAGATGAAAACGGCAACCAAATGGGTTTCGGGAATAGCAATCATAGTAATTTTAGCGTTAATTGGGGTAGGGGTAGCACTTCTAGTCAAAGAACAGAGACATCAGGAGTATTTGGCCTGGGTAGCAGAACAAGAGGCGCAGATGCAGGCAGAGGTGTTTAATTTTACGATTCGGCCAGGGGAAACAATTTATGATATAAAACAGAGCTTAATTGAGCTGGGATATTCTGCTACAGAGGTAGATCAGGCTTTTAACGCCAGTTACGATTTTGAGTTTTTGCGGGAAAGGCCACAAGGAGCGACGTTAGAAGGTTACCTCTATGGAGAAACTTATGAATTTTATGAAGGGACAGCAGTAAAGGATATTTTGACAAAATATCTCAAAAAAATGGGAGAGGTGATTAGTGAGAATAGTCTCGAAGCAAGCTATGCAGCACAGGGGTTATCGCTGTATGAGGGGATTACTTTGGCTTCAGTAGTACAAAAAGAGTCTAAAGCTGCCGATATGCCAACAGTGGCGCAGGTATTTTTAACAAGATTAGGGTATGGAATGTTACTGGGAAGCGATGTAACGGTGTCTTACGCCCTGGACACAATAGACCCGAATCGGCAAATTTACGGGGATAATTATTCTGCTTTAGACGTGGATTCATGTTATAATACTAGGCGTTATGCGGGGCTACCATGTGGGCCCATATCCAATCCGGGGCTTGCGGCTTTGCTGGCGGTAGCTAATCCATCTGATACTTCTTACCTTTATTTCTTGACAGGAGACGATGGTTTGATGTATTATAGTTATACAGAGGATGAGCATCTTCGGAACGCATCCCTTTATTGCCAATCCCTCTGTCAAGTTTCATTATGAGTAAGAAAAAACGTAAAATTAATCTAGAGAAGGTTAGGGGGATATTACCTTATGTAGCGGTAGGGGTAGTAACATTAGGGGTAGTGGCCTTAGGCTCGGTTGATAAACAAAATGCTGATATTAACCTCAGTCTGGATAATTTTGCGGCTAATGATTACAATGTGTCGGTGGACCAAATGAGTGAGTTGTATGTAGTGGCAGATTTGTCGGATGCGTTGGGGCTGGCTAGTGCTTCGGATGTGGCATCTAATTATGTGGTAACAACTACCATGTATGACTCAGGGCAGACAGCTGTGGGTAAACTAGAAAAACCGTCTTTGACTAACGTTGATGTCTCGCGGGGGGTGATAGAACATACACTAGAGGAGGGAGAGTCGCTAGATAGTTTGGCAGCTAAATATGGAATTTCAGTTGACCAAATCCGGTGGTCTAACGGGCTAAAAACGAGTGATGTAGCAGTGGGGACGGTACTGTATTTGCCAAGTACTTCGGGGATTGTCTATACAGTGAAAGCGGGGGATACATTAGAGTCGATTGCCTCTAAATATGGCTCTAATACATCCGAAATTATCGCAATGAACGACCTTGAGGTTTCGGGAATTGGTGAAGGGATGCGAATTGTGATTAGAGACGGCTCTTTGCCAGAGACAGAAAGGCCAGAATATGTGGCACCGCGCCCGACCTATACTTATACTGCACCGACGACTACTTACACTTACACTTATTTAGGGAGTACTTCAGAGCGGCAAAATATTGAGGTAGTGGGGTATTTCTATGGTCTAGGTGGTCCATACGGAGCAGGGCAATGTACGCAGTGGGCTTGGTACAAACGGCAAGATTTGCCTAATATGCTAGGAAATGCTAATTCTTGGGCTTACACGGCGCCAGCTTATGGATATGTGGTGAATAGGACACCGGCACCAGGGGCGATTTTCCAAACCTCTTCGGGTTGGGCTGGGCATGTGGGATATGTAGAGGCGGTGAATGGTGATGGTTCGATCGTGGTGACAGAGATGAACTACGGAATCCCATATCGGGTGATTCGGTCCACTATTCCGGCTTCGGCTGTAGGAAATTTCAACTATATTCACTAGACGTTTTATACTTAAACAGAAAATACCGTTGTATTTTTTACAATAGTTTAGTTTTTAAAGAGTGGGGAATTATGGTATAATATAGTTATGTTTGTAGATACGGCGAAAGTGAGTTTGAAAGCAGGGAAGGGCGGTGATGGGGCGGTGTCTTTCCGGCACGAGATTTATATCCCGAAAGGCGGCCCAGACGGGGGCGACGGTGGGCGAGGCGGGAATATTGTTTTTCGTGCAGATAAGGACACTAACACCCTGATTGATTTTCGCTTTACACCGATTTTGACCGCCGAAAATGGTAAAAACGGTGCGGGGCAACGCGCTGCTGGGCGGAGTGGCAAGGATTTAATTGTAGAAGTGCCGATTGGCACGGTAGTGAAAAAAGATGGCGCTATAATTGCAGATTTGACGCACGATAAACAAGAAGCTATTATCGCCCACGGGGGGGCGGGGGGATTTGGCAATGCGCATTTTAAATCGAGCACGCGGCAAGCACCAGTGGTGGCTGAAGTAGGCGAACCGGGCGAAGAGTTTGAGGCGGAACTAGAATTAAAATCAATGGCGGATGTGGGATTGGTGGGATTACCTAATGCCGGAAAATCTACCTTTTTGTCGGTAGTGTCAAATGCTAAGCCAGAAATTGCGGATTATCCGTTTACGACCATTACGCCAAATTTAGGAGTGGCGACAATTGATGGTAAAGATTTATTGATCGCGGATATCCCGGGATTGATTGAAGGCGCTTCTGAGGGGAAAGGGCTGGGACATGCGTTTTTGCGACACGTAGATAGAACAGCGGTGCTTTTGCATTTAATTGACGTTTATAACAATGATGCGGGGAAGGCTTATGCCACGATTCGGGGTGAGCTAGAAAAATACTCGGACCTTGCGACTCGCCCAGAAGTGGTGGCGTTAACTAAATGCGAGGGGGTAGATAAGGAAATTATTGAGATGCAGATGGCATCGATTTTGGCACAAAATCCGAAAGCGCAGATTTATACGATTTCAAGTGCGGCACATCAAGGTCTAAATGAATTGTTAAGGGCACTAAAAAATGAGATTAATAATAAAAAGGAAATTGTTGAAATAACGAAAAAAATAGAAGAGCTACCCACGATTAAATTAAGTAACGATGCACTAAAAGATACTTGGCAAATTGAGCAGACAGAAGATAAATTTATTGTAACGGGTGAAAAGATTGAGAAATTTGCGCGGCGAACAGATTTGGATAACTATGCGAGTGTCAATCGTCTGCGAGATATCATGAAGAAAATGGGGATTCGAGGGGAATTAACTTCGCTAGGTGCCAAACCGGATTCGATGATTTCAATTGCCGGTAAAGAGTTTACTTTGGTTGAAGAATAGGATTAACCCCCTAAAATTTTATTGTCCGATGAATAGATGGAGTGGTTTTCCACAACAATTTTGTTTTTTGCTAAAAAAATGTAGAAAAAGTGTTGACGGAATGACGTTTATGCTTTATTATAATATTAAGCTGGTACGCTTCACAGGGGTTCCACTGATTACTTAGTGGAGTGTGGAGACTTACATTAAAAACAAACAGCGGATTAAAACAAACCAATGTGCCCCAGGGTGGGCGCGTAACAGCGGGGAAAGGCTACTTAAAAGTAGCCTTTTTCGTATTGGATAACATTGTTTTTTGAATAGTATTTGACAGGGGATAAGCCCGACGCAAAATTGCCGGGCTTAAAAAATCTAATGTACACTCAATTATATAATGCTGTTTGTCGCAATATTTGGAAATTTTGGTAGGGGCATTTAGGGTGCCTTAAAATATTCTTCATATTCTTCGGCCTCTTGCAAAAGATCCGGGTCATTGATAAACCTAAACTTATGACATTGGATAACCATATCAGCTAGACAATGGCCTCTGCCCCTTGCTTCGACCAGCTCGGTTCGGCATTTAGTTAATTTTCGCAGGATAACGATGAAGAGGACCGATATTACTACTAGAAGAATACTTACCATTATTAGTACCAATTTCACAATATCCATTGATTGCCTCCTAATCTGTAAAGTACAATTGGGTTTTATCTGTATTTTTATAATATCATATTTACGTGGCTTTTACAAATTATGATAGCCTTGCGTGGGAAAAGTAGATTAAAAATGGTATAATGAAATTATGATTAGATTTACTGTGATTACATTATTTCCGGAGGCGGTAGAGCCGTATTTAAGAACGTCTATGATGTGGAAAGCGGTGGATAAAGGGTTGGCAGATTTTGAGCTAGTGAATTTGCGGGATTTTGGGCTAGGACCACATAAAAGCGTGGATGATACACCGTATGGGGGTGGGGATGGGATGTTGTTACGGTGTGAGCCGGTGTTTGCGGCGGTTGAATTCGCCAAGACCAAAGATCCTTTGGCAAAAGTGATCTTACCTACCCCTGTAGGAAAAATTTGGAATCAAGGGATGGCGAAGAGTTTGCCGGAAGGACATTATATCATTTTATGCCCACATTATGAGGGGTATGATGAGAGAATTATGAGCATTGTGGATTATCCAATTTCGCTAGGTAAGTACGTGCTGACGGGCGGGGAATTGCCGGCGTTAGTGATTATTGACTCCGTAGTGCGATTGATTCCTGGAGTGCTAGGGGGCGAGAAATCGGCAGAGATTGAATCGTTTTCAGAGGGGGATAATTTGGAATATCCGCAATACACGAGGCCGGAGAATTTTCGCGGAATGAAGGTGCCAGAGGTACTACTATCTGGCAATCACGGTGAAATTGCCAAATGGCGGAAAGAGCACAGTGGTAAAATTTAAAAGGGCGCCGAGATGGCGCCCTTTTGGTGGTATGGTTACTGGGATGCGTTTATTGTGGCTCGCCGTTTGCTATCATTCGGAAAGCTTTGTAGGGGGGGTGCGGATTGCACGATTATGTCAAATGTAGAAAGGCTGGCTATAGTGTAGTATAATCAAGATATGGATTTGATGGAACCGGTGGAGAGTTTAAAGGGGGTGGGGCCGAAAACGGCGGAGATTTTGCGAAAATTTGGCATTAAGACCGTGAAAGATTTTCTCTATAATCTGCCGCGAGATTACGAAAATTACCAGGCACCAACCTCTATTAATGAAATGCGACCAGGTAAGGTAGTAATAAAAGGGCAGATTAGTGACCTTACTACTCGGCGAGCGAAGCGACGCAACCTCTCTATTACCGAGGGGATAATCAGTGACTCCACAGGGGCGGTGAAAGTGGTATGGTTTAACCAAGGATACCGAGTGCGGCAGTTTGCACCAGAGAAGGAATATTTTTTTACTGGAAATTACGAGCTAAAAAATGGGCGCTATAGCCTGATTTCGCCTTCGGCGGCTGAAGTATCCCAAGTAGATTTGAGGGCTGGTCTAGCGCCCGTTTACGTGGCTCATGGGGGGCTTAGATCAAATGATTTCCGACGATTAGTAGCGGGAGTAAGAGATAGATTCAGCGAAATCCCGGATCTGTTACCATCTGTACGTTCAGGGGTGAGAAGAGAGGCACTATACTACGTGCATTTTCCAAATTCTCTCAAATCAGCCCAGGGGGCGCGGGATTATTTGGCTTACGAAGAGTTGTTTGAGCTAATTTTGGCCGCCAAATTGAATCGGCGGGAAAATGATAAGTTGCAAGCCTTTAAGATACCATTTAAACTAGAGAAAATTAAGAGGTTTCTGAATAGGCTGCCGTTTGAGCTGACGGGGGCGCAAAAACGAGCGGCGTGGGAAATTTTTCAAGACATGGAAAAAACTGAGCCGATGAACAGGCTATTGCAGGGGGATGTAGGCTCAGGTAAGACAATGGTGGCGGCAATGAGCGCCTACGAGGTAGCCTCGAATGGTTATCAGATAGCGTTGCTAGCGCCTACAGCTGTCCTAGCTACACAACATTATGACAGTTTAGTCAAGATGTTGACATCGTTGGGAGTGAGGGTAGCGCTCTTAACGGGGGCAACTAAGAAAAAGACTGATTTGAAAACTCAGATTAAACAGGGAAAGATAGATTTAGTGATTGGTACCCATGCGTTGCTTACTGATGATACTGAGTTTAAACAACTGGGGCTAGTGATTATAGACGAGCAGCACCGGTTTGGAGTGGAACAGAGACAAAAATTAATGCTTAAATCGCCTACAGGATTAGCGCCCCACCTCTTAGCTATGACTGCTACTCCTATACCACGTTCCCTACAATTAACAGTGTTTGGAGATTTGGATGTCTCAGTCTTGAATGAGATGCCAAAGGGGCGACAGCCAATTAAAACTCGAATTTTGCGCGAAATTGAGATGCGCGAACAATTATATCCGAGAATTATTGATACAATAGAGGCGGGAAACCAGGTATATTGGATTTGTAAGGCAATAGACGATGATCCTCGGACGGAGACCACCTCAGTTAAATCTCGCTACGCTAAATTGCAAAAACTATTTCCAAAAGCAAGAGTAGAGTTTTTGCATGGACGGATGAAACCGGCAGAGAAAGATACTATTATGGAAAAGTTTACTCAGGGCGAAGTTCAAATATTAGTATCTACCACAGTAGTAGAAGTGGGGGTGGATGTGCCAAATGCTACCTTGATGATAATAGAAAACGCTGAAAGTTACGGTCTGGCACAACTACATCAGTTGCGGGGGCGAGTGGGGCGAGGGAAAGTGGCTTCGAGTTGTTATCTGTTGACTTCTGGAGAAATGCAACCTTCTAGGCGACTCATAGAGCTAGAAAAATCTTGCGACGGATTTCATTTGGCAGAAGTAGATCTGAAATTACGGGGGCCGGGGGAAATTTATGGAGCTTTACAGCATGGAGCGTTGGATTTACGTATCGCGACTTTCTCGGACACGCATTTGATTCACCGAGCCCAGAGAGACGTAGAGAAATTTTTGCAAAATCCGGAAAATATGATAAAATATCAGGAACTGATGGCGGGGATTACGAAATATCAACAGATTACAACCTTGAATTAAAATGAATACAGTGAAAATTACAGCAGGAAAATATCGGGGGCTAACTTTAGTTACCCCAGGAGAGGGTACACACCCAATGGGAGCAAGAGAGCGATTGGCGCTGTTTAATATGATTGCAGGTTATCTAGAGGGGGCTAGGATACTGGATGCTTATGCCGGTAGCGGGGCGCTGGGGATAGAGGCATTGTCCCGTGGAGCAAATGAAGCGTTATTTGTAGAGAAGAGCCATGTGGCGATGCGGACGATTATGATGAATTGCGCCGCTCTAGGATTGAGAGACGAAGAGGTAGCATTCTATCGGGGGTCAGTGGCAGAATTTGACCGAAAAATAGTACAGGGGCGAGGCTTAGTAGTGGATCCTAGAATGGCAATGGCGACGATGAGCTTCCCGGATAAGGTAGAGGTGATTTTGGCTGACCCGCCGTATGATAACTTTGTGCCAGAGGAAATTGGACATTTGGCTAATGACTATTTGAGTAAAGGAGGGATTTTGGGATTGTCACACCCGGGGGAAACGCCAGAATTGACAGGTTTGAATTTGCTAAAAACCAAAAAATATGCTGGGGCACGAATTTCAATTTACCAACAAGGGTAGAATTGCAAATAATCGGTGTTTTATGGTATTACTATTGCTTTTTTTGGATAAATGTGCTATAATGAGGAAGTTATATATACTGATAATGGGGGTGGTTATATCTGGTAGTATAAGGACCTTAAATCGTTTCTTGAAAAAACCTAGAGAAAGGGGATGCGATGGGCTCATTAAGCCAAAAAACGCAGCAGAAGCTCATGGTTGCCACCCTAGAAGGGTGGTACGTGGGGCTCGAGAAAATCGAGTTCCCGATGGAGGAGCTGCCGGATGACCCGGCGGAGTTGATCAAAGATGGTGAAGTCAGCACCCCAGCAAAGGTTTGGGGGCTGCTCAATAACGACGAGCGATTCGTCAACAAGCATCATCTAGTAATATACCCTGGTCTCCTCAAGAGGCATGTGGTATGGGTACAGACAGCTATAAAACTAGGGACGGGCCCGCTTGGACTCCTGGAAAGGCATCCGAACCTGGCCTTGCCACTGGGGTTAACTGGTGTGTCTTATATTAAAAGTACACTAGAAGACGCCAAGGACGAAATCAACGGTTTCGGCTTGGGTCGAGACCCTAAACAAAATGTGCTAGGCGGTTTTCCTTATCCTAGCGTAATCGGTCTGTTTTACGCAGAGCGAGAACGACTGTGGAAAAAGTATGGTCTTCAGGACTTCTATGCGATGTTTCGCTTTATTGCGAAATCATCGCAATACCTGAAGGGCTGGCCGGAAGACCTGTCGCGCCCATTCAACGAGAACTGGGATCTGACGCTAGAGGCTATGAAAAAGGTTTATAGCCAACAGCGCGAAATCGAACCCAGAGCTAAGAGGGGTTAAAAGTTCGAGAAACAAAAAACCGGGGATTTACAAGGTCCGCAAACTCACCTTGCCCCGGTTTTTTGATTTTTGTGAATAGAATAAAAGTGAACTCTGAAACATAAGCTTGCATTTTTAGCAAAAGTGTGATATAATGGTCGTATAAGGAGTTTTTTATGTATTATCAAGATGAAACAGATAAGAAGGAGCGCCGAAAAATTATCATCGTGGCGACTGTAGCAGCGGTGGTGATTTTGCTTTTGATTGTGGCGATTGTGGTGGTAGCGACTAAGAAATCGGCCAATCATAATGTGGCAACGGTAGCGGAAACGACCCAAACTACAGAAAATGAAACTGAACAAAAGAATACCGACGAGCAAAAAGCGGCGGAGTCCAAAACTGAAGAAACCACAAAGTCTGAAGCTAAGGAAACTGCAACTATTGGCAGTTTGTCGACAGGTAGTACAAATAGTTCAACCTCTAGCAACACTGGTAGCAATGATAAAATGCCTTCTACTGGACCAGAGGAAGTTTTGCCAATTGCCTTGATAGCTGGAACATTAGTGGCTTATTTGTCCTCCCGAGCAATAGCAAAACACGAAGCGTAAAACCAATTATAAAAAAGAGCGAGCTGAACGGCTCGCTTTTTGTGGCTGAGTATGGTGCCCGGGACAGGATTTGAACCTGCACACCTTGCGGCATATGCTCCTAAGGCATACGTGTCTACCAATTCCACCACCCGGGCGTGACTTAATTATACCACACTTTAGCACAAAATATATATGATATAATAAGGAAAAGGAGGTCACCATATGGAATTTGTGAGGTTAAAGTATGCCAACAATAAGCTAATTAACGCGGATATCAAAGAACACCGCGAAATTATCGAGGAATATATTGAGAAAAAAGGCTATGAATATCTAGGGTTTATCCCGGTGCTGTTTGGGCCGAGTGGAAAAACTTTGGAAGTGGACTTGATTTTTCGCAAGCCAGAAGAAACGAAAAAAGAAGAGGTAAAAGCGACAAAAGATGAGAAACAATTAGAAAAGCGAAAATAAAATTCACGTATGACGAATTTAGCTAAAGACAAATTTAATCAGACATCCGATTGTTGGTGAGAAAAATAAAAAATCTAAAAAAATAATGTGATATAATGATAAGCAGGATGGGGAAAATTGCCAAATATTTGAATCAGTTGACGGTGGGGAATGTTTTTGATAATCCAGAGGTACTAGAGAATTACGCGACGGATCGTTCGGCGCTAAAAATTAAACCTAAGTTCGTAGCTTTTCCGGAATCAACAGACGACATTCGGAAATTGCTCAAATTTTTTAACCAATTATCAGAAAAAAATATTAAAGTTCCGATAGCGGCACGTGGTAATGGGCAAGGCAAAGGTGGTGCGGCGCTGACGAACGGTATTATTATCTCGACAGAGAAGCTAAATAAACTATTAGAAATAGACCCGCGCGAAAGGCTAGTGCACGTACAAGCGGGGATCACGCTGAAAGAATTGAATACCGCATTGTCAGTATCAGGACTAACGTTGCCAATAGATGGACACGAAGACGACACAATTGGCGGCCTGATAGCTAGCGCGCCAATAGATAATAAAGCGGGTAAATATGGTGGAATTCAAAATTATATTGAACGAATTGAAGCGGTATTAGCTAGTGGCGAATGTTTACAAACTAACCGGCTAAAAAAATATGCCGTAGCAAAAAAAGCCGCTGAAAAAACTCCAGAAGGAGCAATTTATCGCAAAATCGCTAAAATCGTGCACGATAAAAAAGATTTATTGTACGAAATTGAAGACGACCCGCATAATTTAGCAGGATATCCTGGTATTGCAAGAGCGTCGATTAAAGAAACGCTGGATTTGATGCCGCTGTTCTTTGGCTCGGAGGGGACGCTGGGAATAATTTCGGAGGTAATTTTGAGAGCGGTGCCGTTAAAGAGCCGGCCTACGCGGGTGGTGACAACTTTTAAAGATATCGCGACAGCGATTCGCTATATGAAAGAAATCGAAATTTTGAAGCCGGAAAAATTGGATTTGTATGATTTGAAGATTATTATGGAAGCGCGAGAGTCGGGAAAAAATTTGGATGGAGTGATTAGGCGGTTGGAAGATGGTTATGTAGTATTTACAAGCTTTGCCGAAAGAATAGGTAGCCGAGTGAAAAAGGTATTGTCTTTGCAAGAAAAGTTCCCACGTACGGTTAAGTTTATGATTGAGGATATTAATAACCGCGGGATAATCAATGAATTTGAAAATTCGCTAGTAAACTATTTGAGCTATGTCAAAAACGGTGAGAGAGTACCGATCTTGACGGATTTTTATTTACCGCCGTATAATTTGGAAAGTTTTTTGAAAGATTTGAAGATTTTAGCGGAAAAATTGGAACTAGATTTGGCGCTTTATGGTTCGTATGTAACAGGGATTTATAATTTACGCCCAAAATTTGATTTGGAAAAAGAAAACTATAGCAAGAGAGTTACAACATTCTTGAGGGCTGGGGCGTATATTATAGATCGCCAGGGCGGAAGATTGACGGGTGGTACACCGGAAGGACGTCTCAAGGCGGCAGTAGTAAATGATGAGATGCCAGAACCGCGCAAAGAATTGTATGCCGAGATTAAGGATATTTTTGATCCGAAAGGGATTTTGAATGCAGACGTAAAGCTAGGGGCGGAGTCTAGATTTACTTTGACACACTTCAGAAATAGTAATCAGCCTAAAATTATCATCTAAGAACTAGAGTACTTGATAAATTTGTGATATAATCGTAGTAAATAGGAGTTATTATGAAAACTAAAGTGAAGAAACTATCTGATTCTCGGGTAGAAATTACAGTGACATTAGACGACAAAGATTTGAAAGTGGCACGAGAAAAGGCGTTGGAAAAATTAGCCAAAGAGGTGAAGGTAGAGGGGTTCCGCAAGGGTAAAGTGCCGACTAAAGTAGCGGAAAAATTTATTCCAGAAAATGATTTAAACGCGGAAACGATTGATTTGGCAGTGAGAACGACAGTAATAGAGGCATTTCAGAAGGAATCCAAGTCACCGTTAGTGATTCCAAACGTAAATGTGACGAAATATGTGCCAGGTGAGTCGGCCGAATACACTGCTACGGCAGATATTGTACCAGAGATTAAACTGGGCGATTATAAGAAGTTGGGCGTAAAGAAGCCGGAGGTAAAAGTTGCAGCGAAAGATATCGACAACGTGCTGGAACAACTTTCTGGTTCGTTTGCCGAGAAGAAGGTAGTGCGACGAGCAGCAGCGCTAGACGACGAAGTAATTATTGATTTTGTAGGCAAGAAAAATGGCGAACCCTTTGCTGGCGGCTCAGCTAAGGATTATAAGTTAGTATTGGGGTCTAAAACCTTTATTCCGGGATTTGAAGATGGAATTGTTGGGCACGAGGTGGGGGATAAGTTTGAACTTAAATTGACTTTCCCGAAAGATTATGGCGTAAAAGATTTAGCTGGTGCCAAAACTGTGTTTGAGGTGCTTTTGAAACAAGTGAATGAGATTAAAAAAGCGCCAATTGACGACGAAATGGCGAAGAAATGTGGACCCTTTAAGACTTTGGATGAGCTGAAGGCGGATATTAAGAAAAATTTAACGGCGCAAAATGAACACCGAACGGAAGAGAAATTTAAAGATGATTTAGTGAAGGCTTTGGTAAAGAAATCTACCGTACCGGCACCAGAGATTTTGATCGATGATCAAGTGCGAGCGATTAAAGACGACGTGACAAGGAATGCGGCGGCGCGAGGGATGGAGTTTGAAGATTTTTTGGAAGCTAATGGAACGAATTTGGAAGAGTGGGAAAAGGAAGCTCGCAAGGCGGCCGAAATGCGAGTAAAAGGTTCGTTGGCTTTGCAGACTTTGGCAGTAGAAAATAAAATTACCGTGTCAGATGATGAAGTGGCGGCAAAAATTAGTGAATTGAAAGATGTGTACAAAAAATCTTCCGAAGCAATGAAATCTTTGAAGGATCCAAATGTCAAGATGAACATTCGGAATCGGCTAGTGATCGAAAAGACTTTAGACTTCTTAGTGAAAGCAAATTCATAAAGTTGCCTTGAATAGCCCCGCCAACTGGCGGGGCTATTTTGAATTTTAGCTTTGATGGGTTTCGGCAGATTTTGGCGAATTGTGTGGATTGATTTTTTATGGTTGATTTTGATGGGAATGTGAATTATAATAAAAGAGCAATAGTTCAATGATTATTTATTTTATGTCATAGCCAATAGAAATGGCATCATAGGGTGTCCAATTGGTTATGATAATCGTTGGACTATTGCACCCCCTGTGGTGCCATTTTTGTATACGCCTTTTGCTAAAATGGCACCGCTGGGAAACATTAACAAATAGAATGGGTAGGAATCCAAAACTGTAATTTCTGTGAGCGGTTCACTTCGCGCCTGAATTAAAATCATAATTTCAGGCAGGTCTTCGCCGAAATTATCAGACAAATTCTGAGTTAATCATTTCTATATATAATTTATTTACTATATATATTATGCATAGGAATTCCACTCAGCCAGTTTCGGACTCGGGACCTGTGAAATTATGATTTTAATTAGGGCTCGTTTAATGCTCACATAAATTAAGTTTTGGATTCTAATAATCATTCTATTTAATCAACATAACCAAAAGGCAAAGAAAGGCAATACATGAAGATAAAATTAGCCGTAGTAACAATCTTAAGTATAGTAGGTGTGATAAGCATTGCTGTAATTAGTAATAGTAAAGTAATGGCCCTAGAATACAGCACCTCAGCAAAAATAAACTTCACCATCAACCCTTCTATTAGTGTTGCGGTCTCCGGTGACTTAATTATAGATGAATTAGCTCCAGGTAGTAGTTCCGATAGTAATGTGATTAATGTGACAGTTCTAAGTAATAATAGTACTGGTTATGTCCTTAGTAGTACAGTAGGTACTAGTAGTGTAGCTTCTACAGACTTAAAACTAGATGGTAATAGTGATGATAATACTAATAAGTTTACTAATTTAGACACTAATAAAGCTAGTCTATCTAACTTTGATGATAACTATTGGGGATACTCTTATTCAATAGATGCTGGTGCTAATTGGATTAGTGGTAATACTGGTAGTACTAATGCTGGTTATAATGGTTTACCTTTATATACTAATACGGGTATTAAGCTAGTAGATACTACAGCTACTGGTACTAATACTATTCAGTTTAAAATAGGAGCTAAAGCCTCTAATACACAAGCAGCAGGAGAATATACTAATACGGCTAACTTTACTGTAGTTGGTAAAGCAGTACCAGTATCTTTCTATGATGCCTTCAAAGAAGCTGCAACATCTGATCCTTCTATTACTATGCTTAATGGTTATTATAAGATGCAGGATATGAGCACAACTATATGTAATAATGTTTATACTTCACAACTAACTGATAATAGTGATACCATGGAGGCACAATTAATAGATGTTAGAGACAATAATGTTTACTGGGTAGCAAAGCTTAAGGATGGGCATTGTTGGATGACGCAAAATTTGGACTTGAATTTGGATAAGGACGTAGCACTTACTTCGAATGATACAGACCTTAGAGAATATGGCACAAATGGCTATATAGATGGTTATAGCTGTTCTAACAACGTAGCAAATTGTAGTGGTGGGGTGATTAGATGGATGCCGGAGAGAAGCACAATTAATGCGGTGACGACCGAGGATACAAGCGTTGCCTCTTTGCAAGGTTATTGGGAGGACAGTGCAAATCAACCTTATTCGATAGATAGTGGAAATTGGTATTGGTATGGACAATATTATGATTCAGATAATTGTCCGAGCAATTCGAGCAACGCGTGGTTTGCTTGTAATTATATTTCGAAAAGAGGCAATTGGTCTACATATTATTCTATCTCAAGCTATCCTATTAATAAATTACATGGGCATGTGGGGAATTATTATAATTGGACTGCAGCAATTGCGAGTAATGATTCTAGTAGTTATAATGTACCCACTGAACAAGAATCGACAACGTATAATAGTCCAAGCAATTCAGTCTGTCCGGTTGGCTGGAGGCTGCCTATTATTGTAACAGATTATGGAATTGAAGTATTAGGCCACAATGATTTTTATAACATAATTTTTAAATATAGTAGCGATATAAACAATGATTCGGCCTTAATATCTAATCCTTTATATTTTATCCGTTCTGGAGAAATTTTTTACTATAATTTAAGGGATGGCGGTAATGCTGGTATGTATTGGTCTAATACGGTTGGCGCTGCAACAAACGCTTATTATTTTAGTTTTAGCGGGAATGATATAGAACCCAAGAGTTCATATCATCGGTTGCGGGGTATGTCGGTGCGGTGTTTGGCGCGGTAAAAGTTTCTAAAATTTTTCAGAGGCGAAAACACTCATGGTGTGATTTGTCATAGGTGGAGGTTGAAATTTTGATAGATGTGTGATAGGGTGGAGGGCATTATGGATAATAATAAGTTGGAAAAGAGTAGTTTTATTGATTGGCGAGATTATAAAAAATGGATGCCGGTAAAACAAAAAGTTCACAATGGCGCGAGGTTTCGCACTTTTAGCGAAGGACAAATATGGTGGTGTGTATTGGGAGAAAATGTGGGTGTAGAAATAAATGGAAAGGGTGATTATTTTTTGCGTCCAGTATATATTTTTAAAAAGAAGGGTAAACTTAGTTTTATTGGTATACCATTAACTACGCAGGCCCATGAGGGATATGGCTATGTGAAATTTAGGTTCAAAGATAAATATACTTATGCCGTATTGTCACAAATTACGACTGTGAGTGTCTTTCGATTGATGCGCAAAATGGGAGAGGCCGACGATTCGGATGTTAAATTAATACATGAGAGGTTAGGCCAATATTTAGATTTTTTGGATTAAAAATTCCTCCAGTATTGCTACTGGAGTAGGGCGGGAAAATCCCGATATGGTTATATTATAGCAAAAGGGGCTGGTAAAGTCAAGAAGTTTGTGGTATAATGAGGGTAAGAGTTTCAGCTGGTTTGTTATTGCTGTACGCAAACTGGCAAAATACAGACGCTAGATGTGGGGTTTTGAGGGTGATTTTAGCCTGCAGGACGCCGTATATAGCGTGGTGCATCTCACCATATATAATATGTATGGTAGGGGGGGATAAGAATAATAAAATTTAACGAGGAAATTTGAATGCCAACTATTAATCAGTTGATTCGCAAGCCGCGCAAAAAAGCGGCGAAGAAATCAAAATCTCCAGCACTTGGTTCAATTATTAATACATTAAAAACCAAGCGCTATGAGAAGCCGGCGCCATTAAAGCGCGGGGTATGCATTAAAGTTACAACTAAGACGCCAAAAAAGCCAAACTCCGCAATGCGGAAAGTTGCGCGCGTGCGGCTAACCAACGGACAAGAAGTTTGGGCCTACATTGGGGGCGAAGGTCACAATTTACAGGAACACGCCGTAGTACTAGTACGCGGTGGTCGGGTGCCGGATTTGCCAGGTGTGCGATATCACGTGGTACGCGGCACACTAGATTTGCAAGGGGTGCAAGGACGTAAACAAGGTCGCTCAAAATATGGGGCGAAGAAGGAGGATAAGTAATGCCACGCAAAACTACTAAATCACTCGTTCGGAAAGTAAGCCCCGACCGCAAATACCAATCCATGCTAGTACAAAGGCTAATTAATAAGTCAATGCTCAATGGCAAAAAACAAGTTGCAGAGCGAGCGGTATATTCGGCAATTGAAGGGGCGGCCAAGAAATTGGATTCAGAAAATCCAGTAGAAGTATTGGAAAAAGCGATTGCGAATGTGTCACCGGATTTTGAAGTTAAGAGTCGCCGAGTAGGTGGAGCAAACTACCAAATTCCGTTCCCGATTTCTGGGCACAGACAACTACATTTTGCCTTTTCGTGGCTAGTACAGTCCGCACGAGCACGCAAGGGCATGCCGTATGCCAAGCGACTAGAAGCGGAAATCGTAGATGCTTACAATGAACAAGGAGCAGCCTTTAAGAAGAAGGAAGATTGTCACCGGATGGCCGAAGCGAACCGCGCATTTGCACACTTCGCGCGCTAAAAATTGCGTACAATTTTTAATCTACTTATGTTATAATTAACGTAAGTAGATTTTTTAGGAGGTAAAAATGGTAAAAGTGGCGATTAACGGCTTTGGGAGAATTGGTCGGAATGCGTTGAAAATATTGCTAGAGAGGCATGACACGCAAGTAGTGGCAATTAACGACATTACCGACGCGGCAACTTTAGCACACCTTTTGAAACACGATTCCGCCTACGGAACTTATGATAAGAAGGTCACAGCTAAAGATAATTCTATTGTAGTAAACACACGTGAGATTCCGGTGTATGCCGAAAAAGACCCAGCTAAATTGCCGTGGAAAGATTTGGGGGTAGATGTAGTGATAGAGTCAACCGGGTTTTTCACTAACCCCAAAGACGCAAAAGCCCACATCAAAGCGGGGGCAAGAAAGGTAGTAATTTCGGCGCCGGCGAAGGGCGAGGGGGCAAAGACGGTAGTGATTGGCGTAAATGAGGAAATCGTAGATGAAAAAGACGAAATTATTTCTAATGCCTCTTGCACCACCAACTGCATTGCACCAATCATGAAAGTATTGGAAGACGAACTGGGAATTGAAAAGGCCATGATGACAACAGTGCATTCATATACTGGATCACAAAAGATTTTGGACGCACCGGCTAAGGACTTGCGTGAGGCCCGTTCGGCAGCCGAAAATATCGTACCGACCTCCACGGGAGCTTCCAAAGCGGCAGCACTAACGATTCCGAGTTTAAAAGACAAATTTAACGGATTATCGGTGAGGGTACCGACGCCGGTAGTATCATTGTCTGACATTACAGCAATTGTGAAACGCAATACCACTAAAGATGAATTAAACAAAATTTTTCAAAAGGCAGCAAAAGAACCGTATTATCAAGGCATCATCGGAGTAACAGAAGAAGAACTAGTATCGTCTGATTTTATCGGCGACCCACATTCTTGCATTGTAGACTTACCTTTACTTGATGTAGTGGACGGCAATATGGTAAAGGTGGTAGCTTGGTATGATAATGAATGGGGATATTCAAATCGTTTGGTGGAGCTGGCAGTAGATTTTGGAAAGGAAAATTAATGACGATTTATGTAGGTGCAGATTATCGCGGGTTTGAGAAAAAACAAAAATTACTGGAGTTTTTGGCCAAAACTAACTATGAAGTAGTAGATTTGGGCGCGTATGAAAACTCCGAAAATGATTTTAATGATGCGGCGATAGCGGTAGCTAAAGCGATACGAGAAAACCGCGGGGCTTATGGAATTTTGATTTGTGATTCAGCGCACGGAATGACAATACAGGCAAATCGGTTTAAGGGCATACGAGCAGCGCACTGTGGCTCGGTGGAGTCGGCTAAGTTGGCGCGCGAACACGATGATGCCAACATATTGTGTTTATCGGCGCATTTTATGGATGATGCAACAATGTACGCCGTGGCGGAAACATTTTTGACCACGGATTTTGTACCTTTGGAGCGCCGAGTGCGGCGGATAAACCGTTTAGATGAAAGGGAAGATTATGATTAGGCAAGTTTCAATTGTGCCAACAATTTTGACGGACAATAAACAAAGTTTTCGAGAGCAAGTAGAACGTATTAATGCGTTTACGCGGCGGGTACAAATTGATATAACAGATGGAGTGTTTGCACCTACCCAGACACTAGACATTACCAATATCTGGTGGCCCAAGAATTGGCAAACTGATTTGCATTTGATGGCAACTAACCCGTCTCAGCATCTAGATACTATTTTAAAATTACAACCGTCGCTGTGTATTTTGCACGCTGAGGCAAGTGAAAATTTAATGCCGTCGTTTCAGGCCTTGAAAAAGGCAGGGATCAAAACTGGCGTGGCGCTTTTGCCATCTACTTACCCAGGCAATGTGAAGCAATATATTGACATGGCAGACCATGTATTGATTTTTGCTGGGCAACTAGGAGTACAAGGTAACCCGGCAGACTTAATGCAAATGGAAAAAATCTCTTTAGTGCGTAATATGAAGCCAGAAGTAGAAATTGGCTGGGACGGTGGTGCTAATATGACTAATGTAAGAGCTTTGGCACATGCGGATTTAGACGTGATCAACGTAGGGGCGGCAATTTCGCAAGCACAGAATCCAGCGGCAGCCTTCCAAGAATTGGTGGCAGAAATTGATAAAAGTGGAGTGGTTTTGTAATGGCACGAATAGTATCACTGGGAGCGGCTTTGCAGGACGTTTATTTGATAGACCACGACGATTTGACGCCAACCACAATTGGCAACGAAGCGATTTTTGGCAAAGTATTAGTAGGATCTAAGGTAGATATTGACCGCATCTCTTATGAGGTAGGAGGCGGTGGGGTAAATTCGGCAATTACTTTTGCTAGACATGGACATGAGACAATATTGATGACAAATGTAGCACGCGACCCAGCAGGCTCTGCGATAACGAAGGTATTGGCGCAGGAAGGAATTGATGATAGCTATTTAAATTTCTTAGAGCGCAAAACTACTGGAACGTCCGTAATATTGCTAGACAGCAAAAGCGGGGAGCGAACAATTTTGACTTGTCGGGGGGCAAGTGAGCAATTTGGTAATTTTTCGGAAAATGATTTGGAATTAGTGCAGCCAGATTGGCTCTATATTACCACTTTGCGTGGAGACCTAGAAACTTTGGAACGATTTTTGAAAAAGGCGTTTAGTATGGGCACGAAAATTATGTTTAATCCTGGGGTAAGAGAACTAGATAGAGTGGCTGATTTGACAAAGTTACTTAAATATGTCGATGTGTTAAATGTGAATAAATCCGAAGCGGCGCGGATAGTGTCAGGGACAGTATTGACTGAGCTATTGTATCGTTTGCAAAGTTATGTGGATATGGCGATTATTACCGATGGAGCAATGGGGGGGATTGCGGGGAATGGTGAAGAAGTCTACAGGTTTGGAATTTATGAAGACAAAAAAGTACGAGATGCGACTGGAGCGGGGGATGCGTTTGGTTCGGGATTTTTGGCGGCATGGTCGGCAGGCAAGTCGTTCAGAAATGCCTTGACGTTTGCCTCGGCTAATTCTACTGCCGTAGTATCGCAATTAGGGGCAAATAAAGGGATTTTGACTGGTACGGAAAAATTACACCCGATGCCGATTCAGAAGTTGTGAATTGTTGAAGGAGGAAAAATGTTAAAAAGTCAGGAAGAGCTATTAAAAAAATTGTCAATTGAAGATTTGGAAAGGGCGAATGCCTACGCGAAGGATTTGATCGGAGGATTGCAGATTGTGCGGTCATTCCCGCAAGGAGTGACGATTTTTGGCTCGGCCAGATTGCCGCAAGATAATAAATATTGTAAGATGGCATATGAATTAGGTAGATTATTGGCGGAAAATAGACATGCGGTAGTGACTGGCGGGGGTCCGGGAATTATGGAGGCAGCTTCGCACGGGGCTTACGAAGTGGGCGGGCGAACAATTGGGTTTAATATTACACTAGCTCATGAACAATTTCCGAACCCATATCTTACGGATTGTTTGACTTTTGAATATTTCTTTGCGCGGAAGGTATCATTGGCTATGGCGGCAAAAGTGTTTGTGTTTTTCCCGGGTGGGTTTGGTACGATGGATGAGCTATCAGAAATTCTGTGTTTGATGCAAGAAAACAAGATGCCACAGATGCCAGTATTTTTGATAGGCTCAGATTATTGGAGGGGTTTCGACAAAATGATTGGCAAAATGATTGCACTGAAATTAATTGGCGTCAAGGATACAGGGATTTTTAGGATTACAAATGATATGAATGAAGTAGTGAAAGCAGCCAATAAAATTGGACATCCGAAAGTTTCCGAGAATTTCTATGATGGGTTTAGAGAAGCCTCGGCGTTCGCGAAAACTTAGGCTTAGAGATTTAAAAACCACAATTTTTACAATCCAATCGCTGCACGCCAGGAAAGTTTTTGCAAATTTCTTTACGGAAATTACTCGTGTCTCACGGCTATCTTCACGGTTCGCACGAGATAATTTCCTAAAATTTACAAAAACTTTCTTGGGTTTGCTCAACGCTTGTAAAAATTAGGTTTTTAAATCTTTAATATTATTCATTGTTGGCGATGCAACGGATAGAGTGCCCGTTGCGGCGATTGCCGATGCTTTGTTGGTCGACACTGTCCGAATCGACGTAGAGGCCGTACATGTAAATATCATCGCTCCGAGTAGAGGAAAAGAAGCGGCCGCTGCTACCTAGACGAGTCTGCGAGCTGCCGTAGAAGCGGCCTGATAGGGGAGTAGAGAGAGCATTACGGAAGTTAGTAACGTTGCTAGAGTAGGCAGTGTAGAGGACTTGGTATTCAGCGGGGTCGTTGCCACCAGTAGGTATGCGCCAGTTAGTGGGGCAGATGTCCTCAGAAGCATTACCGGAGCTGGAGCTAGAGTCGTAACAGTAGCTACCGGCAGAAGCTGCACAGAAGTTGTAGTAGACCCCTACTTTACCACTACCGTTGCCATAATGTGTGGCTATAGTGTTTTTCGTGTACTCTCCAAGATTTCCCGTGCCCCCAGCATTTATTTGGGCGGTCGTATACGAATTAAGCCCCCTCGTTATCCCATGTGGCAAGGTCCAATCCTCAGCTATGTTGGTATCTTGTGGGGTGAGGGGGATTTCGTAATCATTGGAGCCTAGCCTGAGGTTATCTAGTAGCCAACACCTATTGTCTTTAAGTTTACCAATCCAGTAGACTTCATTGTCTCTAGTGTCTATCAATTGGGCGTGGCTAGCATCATCATAGAGACTTACTGCGGCACATATACTGGATGACATATCCTGCATTTTGTAGTAGCCGTTATACATAGTAATGTTAGGATTGGTACTAGCAGCTTCAGTGAAGGCATCATAGAAAGATACTGGAGTAGCTTTTCCTACCGCAGTAAAGTTAACTGTATTAGTATATTCACCTGCTGCTTGAGTATTAGATGCTTTAGCTCCTATTTTAAACTTGATAGTATTAGTACCAATAGCAGTAGTATCTACTAGCTTAATACCAGTACTAGAGTAGATGGGTAGACCATTATAACCATTGGCTGTACTACCAGTATTACCACTAATCCAATTAGTA
>JAFWLR010000013.1 GCA_017510985.1 Candidatus Saccharimonadota bacterium
AGTTAGCCCAATCCAGACTTGCTTATCGGAAGGAATCACCACACTAGCTATTCTAGCCATAGTTTAACCCTGCCTTTGCTTATTCTTAGGTTTTTTCTTATTGATGACTCTAAGTACACCCTTTCGGCGTACAATAATATCATCGGGAGAGATTTTTTTAACACTTGCACGTACTTTCATTTGTGTTAAAATCCTTTCCTTGTTAGTGTTGTAAATTACCACAACCTTAATAAAGTATTATCGCTAAATACTTTTGCAACTAGTATCTAGCCATACTCCTAAATCAAGTGTTGTAAAAATTACAACGGTTAATATTAATCTTTGAGTCGGAAGCTGATTCTGCCCTTTGTAAGATCGTAAGGGGTTAATTCAACTTCGACTCTGTCACCCGGAACGAGGCGAATATAGTTTTTTCGCATCCGTCCACTCATGTGGGCAACAATAATATGACCATTCTCGAGTTCCACCCGAAACTGGGTATTCGGCAGAGCCTCCACGACACTACCCGTGAGTTTAATCACTTCCTTTTGACTAGCCATAAATTACATCTACCATTGTAGCACACAAAATCACATTAGTCAACAAGAACTGCACGGGTAAATTGGCGAGATAAGTACGTCCCTTGTTGTTGTGACCATTCACCAGTACAAGAGATCAGTGTCACCGATTCTTTACCATATTCCGGCGACTTCGCCGCTACCGCCATATATTTATTTGAATCGCTCAGTGGCACTGCCTTATTTTCCGCCACTTTATATTTGAAAACCGCTCCGTCCCCCCGCTCTACTTGAATAATATCTCCCTCCACCAAATTTGGCAAGTTTTTAAACACCCCATATACATGTGGCCCACCATTATGTCCATCGATAATCATTGTACCACCCTGTCCAGGTTTGCCCGAACCTTCATACCATCCCACATCAAAAATATTATTTGGCGTGTCTAGTTCGCCATTCGTATTTACCCCCATCGGCAAAATTCGCGAATTTGTTATCCCTAATTTTTCGATCGTCAAATAACGTGGCCGATCTGGTGATACTGTATATTCTTTAATTTCTGCCTCTGTCGGCTCAGTTTCATCCAAATCTGAATTGCCCACCACCTGCTCCGTTACCGCTCGCTCGCTTCCCTCTTTTTCACTATAATAATTATTTTCAAAGGTTATCACCCGCACCAAAAACACCAAAAGCAAGAGAGCGAGGACCGACCAAATTGCCCACTTTGTAATTTTACGCCAACCCTTAATCTTCAAGCTCATCTCCAAAATCGTCATAAGTTACCATGAGAGCCCGCGAGTCGAGTGATCTTAGGTTCTCTAGCGCCACCGTCACCACAATTAGGAGCCCCGTACCGGAAATAGATAACCCAATTGGCGCCCCAGTCAACACGATAAAGATATAATCTGTAATAAACGGAATCATCGCCACAAATCCCAATGCCAACGCGCCGAACAAATCCAATCGGTTTACCACTCTACTTAAATATTTCGAAGTCGCCAATCCTGGTCGCACTCCCTCAATAAACCCACCTTGCTTCTGCAAATTATTTGCAATTTCTTTGGTATTAAAAATAATCGAAGTGTAAAAATAAGTAAATAAGAATACTAGTAAGAAATACATCGCCGGATACACAAACCACTGCGCCGTAATCCCATCTGGATAAATCGCCGAAAAATTACTCGCCGACGGCGCTGAGAAAGTCGCCACTAGTACCGCTCCTACCTCATTTTCTGGATTCACCGACATCATCACTTGCCCCACTAATGCTGGCAACGACAAAAATGCCGTAGCAAAAATTACTGGAATCACACCCGCTGCAATAATCTTAATCGGCAAAATAGATTTAATCCCTCCATAAGACGAATTCCCATGCACCCTTTTGGCATAATTCACCGTAATAATCCGCTGCCCCTCGTTTAGCTTTACCAGGAAGAATATCACTCCAATCATGGCTATCACAAACCCTATTACTATCCAAAACACCACTGGATCTACCGGCAATTCCAGCCAGCCAAACAAATTAAGCGAACCATTGCTAGTATTGAACATCGCATTCCCTAGTGCCGCCATCGTAGTAGGTAGCTGCGAAATAATCGACGCAAAGATCATCATTGAAATACCATTACCGATCCCCTGCTCGGTGATCAACTCACCCATCCACATTAAGATCATTGAGCCAGCCGTCATTGCCGTTACCGATAGCACCCAATCCCCAGCTGTCGGTACAAAATCCGTTGCAATATTTGCCGAAATCGTCGACTGATACAAGATAAAGATATAGGCTACCGACTGCACAATCGCCAGTGGCACCGTCAAAATCCGTGTCCACTGATTAATCTTCTTTCGTCCTGCCCCACCATCATTTGACAACTCCTCTAATTTCGGAATTGCCTTCGTAAGAAGTTGCACTACGATTGAACTAGTAATGTAAGGCCCTAGACCCACCAAGATAATACTAAACGACGCCAGCCCACCACCAGAAATTAAGTTTAAGAAACTCGAAAAATCAGATTTGTCAAGAAGATTATGTACAGCATCTTTAAAGGTGGCTGCATCTCCCATCGGCACTGGAATCTGTGCCAACAACCGATATGCCACAATGATACCAAGAATAATGCCAATCCTCTTCAGCATATCTTTATTTTTGAGCGATTTGAAAATTGTCTTAAAATGCATAAAACCTCTTGATAACTTTCTCTATAATACCACATCCCCCGCCAAAATACAACTCTTAAATCCAAACTCTACTCATTATTCGCAATACACCGCAATGGATAGCCCCAATCGCGTGTTGAAGCTAAGCCCAACCGTATCGTTTCACTGCCAATATACAAAATAACCCGAGAATGGACCGTTCTATATGTAGACGAAACAAAAAAACCATATGTCCCCGAACTATCAATCCCATTACTAATATAAGCACCGGAACGAGGCACACGCAAAGCATACCTAAATAATGAATAGTTGTTGTAATGATTATAAAGAACTGCATCTTCACCCTCAAGTCCCCCCGTAAACATCCGCCAATTGGCTGGACAAACACTTTGCTCAGCATCACCAGTGCCTGAATTCTCATCATAACAATAAGATCCGGCAGTAATCGCACAATAATTATAATATACGCCTACTTCCCATTGACCAGACTGGTCATAAGAATCCTCGGAAACCCTATCTATGTAGTTAGTATTAATTTGTGGTTCGGCATAGCTATTAAAACCAGAAGAAATATTGGCCACTGCAGTAGTAGCATAAGGACTAGAACACCCACCATTCATAAGACACTCCAAAGCTTCATTTGTGGCATTAGTGGTTTCGTCTGTAAGATTAGCTTGAACATATGCATCTGCAATATCCAATCTCAGATTATCTTTTAACCAACACCTCCCATCTTTTAATTTGCCAATCAAGTATACTTCTTCATCTCTCACATCTATGACTTGTAACTCTGACCCTTCATCTGTAGTCGCACAAATACCAGGCGTCATATCTTGTATGGTATAGTAACCTTTATACATAGTCTTATTAAAGTAGGCATAGGATTCTGCTAATGACATAGGATTGGGAAAGGCAATAGCAATAAAGTTAATCTTGTTGGTATATTCACCACTAGCTTGAGTATTA
>JAFWLR010000014.1 GCA_017510985.1 Candidatus Saccharimonadota bacterium
AATCCTATGTCATTAGCAGAATCCTATGCCTACTTTAATAAGACTATGTATAAAGGTTACTATACCATACAAGATATGACACCTGGTATTTGTGCGACTACAGATGAAGGGTCAGAGTTACAAGTCATAGATGTGAGAGATGAAGAAGTATACTTGATTGGCAAATTAAAAGATGGGAGGTGTTGGCTAAAGGATAATTTGAGATTAAATATTGCAGATACGGATGTTCAAGCCAACCTTACAGCCGAAACCACTAACGCCACAGACGAAGCTTTGGGGTGTCTTATAAATGGCGGATGCTCTAGTCCATACTCGTCAGCTCCGGTAACAGATGGCGATGTTCGCACTTTTTATAAACCAACCATAATGACCGCTTATAAAAATAGCACTGCTACTCATTATGGTAATGGTAGTGGGGAAATTGGTGTGTATTATAATTTTTGCGCAGCCAGTGCGGCTAGCTATTGCTATACTTATCAACATGGGGTTGGAAATGCCTACCATGATATTTGTCCAACAAAATGGAGACTTCCGATCGGTGACGATTATCAAGTTTTATTCAATATGTATAATGATCAAATGGCTAGTAGTATAATGAGCGTCCAATATAATCTTTCAATTACGTTGACGGGTAATTATTTTGAAAATGAGTTAAACCAACTTGACGTTAATGGTCGTTACTGGTCATCTACTTATTTTAATGATAGTAAAGTATATACGTTACAGATAGGAAAGGATTATGTAACGCCGATGTCCTATACATTGCACCGTGATGGAGGGCTCCCGATCCGCTGCATCGCCAACAATTAGCAAAATATGTTATCATAATAGTATGAACGACAACTCCGATAAAATCGCAACTATCAAACAATGGCTCGGCACCGGTAGTATCAACATTTTCGGCTTACCCATGTCCGGCAAAGACACTCAAGGTATCAAACTCGCCAAAGCATTAGGTGCAAAATTCCTCTCTTCCGGTATGATTATTCGCGCCATGGAAAACCAAACCAAGCAATACTACACGGCTAACGGTTCTCTTGCTCCCACCAATATTTTCTACGAATGGGTTCTACCTTATTTTAAACGCGAAGATTTGCAATCCTACCCCTTAATACTCTCTTCCATCGGTCGCTGGCACGGCGAAGAAGAGCAAGTGATGTCCGCTGCCGCCGAAGCCAATCACGAAATCAAAGCCGTTATTATTCTCAACATTTCCGAGGCTGACGTCGAAAAACGTTTCGAAGCCGCCCAAGTCCTCCAAGATCGCGGCGACCGCGAGGATGATAAAGACAGCAATATTTTTCATACCCGCCTTGAAGAGTTCCGTATCAAAACTCGCCCCGTTCTTCAATATTATCAATCTCTTGGTTTACTTATAGACGTTAATGGTGATCGCACCCGCGAGCAAGTCTTTGACGAAATCATCAACAAGCTCTACGCTAGGGCCCAAGCCAAAATCAATTCATAAAATCCAAAACAATCCACAAAAGCTAATAATTCCCTACAGTTACTAACCTTTTCGCTTAAATAACCCTAACACCTTCCGTCCTAACTTCCCAATCTCTCGCCTAAACTCCCACATTAAGTATAATAGCCCCACTCCCATCACCCCTAGTACCGCATACAACGCCACAAACGACGTATCCTCCTTGTAATTTTCCGGCGTCAAACTATAATCCGCTCCCTTATTTTGCACAATCTTCCGGCACCGATTAGTCTCCGGATTTAAGTAATATCCCTCCGGGCAAATTTTTTCCTCTTTCACCGTAATTTTCTTACACCGCCCCGTCAATATATTCAAATAATACCCTTCCTGACAAACTTTTTCACTCACGCTCGCTATCTTCACACAATTCCCCGTCGCCTCATTTATCACTTTTCCCGCCTCACAAGTTCGAAACTCTTGATAATTATTCGGCGCACCCGGCGTCGGCGCATAAGTAACCTTCCAAATTTCCCCACCCGCTTCATCTAATCCCAAATAAGCATACGCCGTCCCCTTTCGCTGCCCATTCGGATATTCTAGAGTATCTACTACCACATCATCCACATCAATTATTTCTAACTTATTAGAATTAGTCGGATTTTTCGTCAAACTAAACCCCACTGGATAATACACAAAATACCCCTCCGGTTCCACCATGCCAGTTAATACATAATTTTTGTTTTTATATCTTAGTTTACATCCATCCAAATTCACTGTTCCCGACCGCGGGTTATAAAACTCCACAAATTGCTCTGATTTTGCTGTTTCATAATAACTCAAAATTTCCGAAAACTGCAAACCATGACATTGTGGCACTAGTTTATTCACCGCCGTTTCCGGATTATCAGCCGTATCCGTGTTTTCCTCTACCTCTTCACGATAATTCCCTTCCGCATATTCCGGTGTATAAACCAAATTATGCTCAAACTCTCCTGTTTCCAAATTTCGCACCAAAGTCGTCGGTTTAGACGAGTTAAAAGCCTTATAACAATCCACTTTACCCGTCCAACATACCTCATCTACCACCTCACCATTTACAATCAAAGACAACCCCGCATTAAATGCCAAAGTCTTGCTATAAGTCAGGTTGGCTAGTTCGGATCCCGGTGAGCTAGCCAACCTAAGAAGGAGGGTCTCGCCAGTCATCCAGCTGTGCTCGGGAAATTCCATCAAAACTGACGTATTCCCGCTCGAATTAGTATAACTGATAGCTGTTCCAGCGAGCAAAATCGGCACATCGGAGTTTCCAATACGGGCAATTTCTATCATCTCTCCGACATTATTAACACCATCAATCTTGTATCCAGGATTAACGGCCTTAATATAAATTTGTGGTAAAATATCTTCTTCCGTATCGTCCTCCTCATCGTCTACATCCTCCGCATCATCCTCCAACCCACTTTCGCCACCTTCTTCACTCACCATTCCATCTTCAGCGTACACATTGATAACGCCTGCCAAAGTTCCGATTACCGGCTGCATTATCATCGCCATTAGCCCAAAACACATACTTATAGTAATAAAAATTTTCTTCATGTCTTGCACCCTAGCATAAAAAATCTAGAAAATCAACCCCTTATATGTTATAATGAAAACATGAGCGTTTTGACCTCTGTGGGAATTTTGTTAATTTCACTCCTAATTTTAAGTCTTTTGCAGTTAGTGCCGGGTATTTTTGCGCTTTTTTTACATTTTATTTCAGGCAAATATCCTCATATCCGCGCCACCGATTTAGCTATTTTCTACATTATTGGTGTCGAAACCGCCGTCGCCCTCGTCTTTTTCTGCGTTTATTTTGCTCTCTGCATCCTGCCTACCATCACCACTCTCGCTAGCAATAATATCTTTGCGTGGATTGCCGCCGGCGTTTTTATCGCTATATCTATCGCCATTTATTTTTTCTATTTTCGCCAAAGCAAAAGCAAAAATACCAGCAGCGAGCTATTTATTTCCCGCAAGCTCGCTCATAATTTAAAGTCCAAAATTCCCACTATCGCATCCCGCTCCGACGCCTTTGTTTTTGGCCTCACCTCCATCATTCCTGAGCTCATTTTTACCCTTCCTCTTTATGCCATTTCCACTCTTGCCATTATACAACTCAATACCAGTTGTCCCGAACGTGCCGGTATTATCATTTTATTCGCCCTCGTTAGCATCCTTCCGCTTTTTATTATTTACATCAGCTTCGCCACCAACCACACCCTCGCCGACTTTATCAAATTCCGTTTTAAAAACAAACCTTTCTTTCGCTTTATTCTTGCCTTATTTTATTTCATCATCGCTATTTTAATTATTTTAGGAATCTTTCTATGACCGAATCTACCAAACCTTTTAATGCTACCACCTTAAAACGTGAACTCAGAATCCACGCTAAAGCCCTCCATATTCCGCCCGGTGCTGCCGATATTTTCATTGACAAATCTATCACCTCCGCTACAAAGTCCTTGAAATCCAAAAAAATCATTACTAGAGCCGACCTCACTCGTGCCATCGTCAAAGAACTCAAAAAATATCACGCCGATTTTGCTTATGTTTACCAAAATCGTGATAAAATAATATAAGAATGAGTAAAAAATATGATTTTGAATATATAATTATCGGCAGTGGCCCTGCCGGCTCCACTGCCGCCTTTGAGCTAGCTAAAGCTAAAAAGAAAGTAGCTTTAGTCGAAGGTCGTTTTTTTGGTGGCACCAACCTTAATACCCGCGATATTCCCTATGCGGTAGCTCTAGATTTTGCCCATACTTACTCCCGTATTCAATCCTATCCCGCGCTCAGAAGCCAAGATTTTCATTTTAATTTACCAACCATTCCTGCCTGCCAACTTAAAGTTATTATCGAATCTGGCGGTAATAATAAACAAATTTACGAAACCTCCGGTATTACTTGTATCAAAGGCTTTGCTAATTTTCTCGACCCTCACACCATCGCCGTCAATGAAAAACGTTTTACTGCTCACTATTTCATTTTAGCTACCGGTTCACATCTCAAAGTTCAAGAAATTTCCGGCACCGACACAGTTAAATATCTCACCCCCGAGACCGCCATTAAAATTAGCCGTCCGCCCAAAGTTGCTGCTATCATCGGTGGTGGTGCTACCGGCTGTGAAATCGCCGAATATTATGCCGAGCTCGGCATCAAAACTATGATCTTTGAAACTTCTAGTCGTATCCTCCCCCGCGAAGACCACGAAGTCGGTGACATGTTAGCCGATTATTTCACTCAAAAACTTGGAGTTACAGTTTTGCCTGGTTGTAAAGTCGTAGCTCTAGAACAAGACGAATTTAGCAAACGTGTCATTTTCCGCCACGACAATACCGAAAAAATGGTTCGCGTAGATTGTATTGTTCTTGCCACTGGTAGCGAACCCAATTTAAACTATGGTCTAGAAAACGCCAAAGTCAAATACAAACCCACCGGTATCACCGTCAATAAACATTTTGAAACTTCCACCAAGCATATTTACGCCATCGGCGATTGTATCGGTGGCGAATCTTCTACCGATTGCGCCCAACAAGAAGGCCTTATCCTCGCATCTAATCTCATCAACAAAACTAAAAATCCTGTCAACTACCAAGGTTTTATCCGCACCGTTAACACTTTCCCCGAAATCGCCACCGTCGGTTTTAACGAAGACGATCTATTAAAACGCGACCGCAAATACAAAAAATCTTTCATTAAACTTAGTACTATTTCTGCTAGCAAAATCCACAATTTTGACTATGGCTTTATCAAGCTCCTCGCCGACCGCACCGGTCACATTCTTGGCTGCACCATTGTTGCCCCTCATGCCGAACTTATCGCCACTGAAGTAGCCACAGCCATCCGCCACGGTTTCACCGTCCTAGAATTGGCTAGTACACCTCACACCATCAACAGTTACAACTACCTTGTCAAACTCGCCGCCAAAAAACTTGTCAAAAAGCATTGACAATTTTCCCCATCAGGTATATAATGTATACCACATCGCGGGGTAGAGCAGCCCGGTAGCTCGTTTGGCTCATAACCAAAAGGTCGTTGGTTCGAATCCAACCCCCGCAACCAAGTTTACCACATCGCGGGGTAGAGCAGCCCGGTAGCTCGTTTGGCTCATAACCAAAAGGTCGTTGGTTCGAATCCAACCCCCGCAACCAAGTTTACCACATCGCGGAGTAGAGCAGTCTGGTAGCTCTTTTTTTATTCGGCTTTTTCTAAAAATTATATTCCACCGTCGGAGACAAATTCTTTTCTAATAGCATTTCATTCCTGGCACTACTCGATGTTCCACTACCTAGTAGTTCTAGTGGCCCAAGTAACGACAAATTCGAATTATTTGCTCCAGGCTCCAACCTCACTGCTACCCTTCGATAAATATCATTAGCCCGACCAGTCGAATCAATTTCTACCTGTGTCCTCAAACTCGCCACCGCATTAGCCCCGTCTGACCCTACACTACCACCATTATTTACTTCGCACTCCTCTTCACACAAAAACTGCAACTTAAATTCCGTATCCGGTCCACCATACGGCAATGCTACCGCCACCATGAACGTATCCCTATTTCTACCACCCGTACCCACCGGATTTGGTATTACAAGATCAGCCGAACAAGCAAAATCAGTTCCATTACTACTATTTGTCGAACAATCCACCGCATACGGTAAATTTACCGAAGTTTTATTATTCGATTCCCAAAATCCAGTCCTAACCACATTTGTTACGTCGTCCTCGCTACATTCTGGCCCTTCGCCAAAGAGACACTCCCAACTAGCAACCCGATAAGTTTTACCATTATCTCCTTTTTTTCTTCCATCCGTCGGTACTAAATACACCATTCCTCGATTCGTCTCACCATTAATTGCACCACCACGCGAAGTATCAAAATCATCCAACGTAAAGTTTTGCGCCGTCTGTACCAATGCTACTGAAATCGTCGGTGGAGCTGACAGCGATGCCGACCCGTTAATACGTGGAAATTTTACCGAATTACCGCTAAAATTCGCAAATCGATATTTACTCCTATCAGTACTCGAATACCAGCTTACCCTTACTCCTTCTATACGATCTACATCTACATTTTTATCAAATTTCACTCGCACCACTCTAATTGATTGCGCACCCGAAAGTGTCGCCCGATAATCTGACGGATATGACACTTTTACGCAAGTATAGGCCTGTTGCATATTATTCTCACCCGACTCCGTTATCTTCACTTCGCCCACATTGTCTCCTTTGTACCTCCCCAATACACGCCCCACCACATAACAATCCGAATTTTCCATCCAACTCTGTATTTGAGCACAATTATCCCCTCCATTAGCCAAGCAATTTTGATAACTATAAAATGCCAATTTGCCATCTTCGATCCCCGCCATCGCCGAGTCATATGCCGATTGTGACAAATCATCATTACTGGTTCTTTCTATCTCCGATATAATCACCGTTGCAAAGCTCGTTGCTACAATCAATAAAATCAACGTCGAAAACGCCACAATGTAAAACGAAGCTGCACCTTTTTTAAATTTTTCTTTCATTGCTTTCACTTTATCCTCCAGTCGCCTGAGCGGCAAAATTAAATTTATTTATAGCACAATAATCAAAATCTCCTACTCCCGTATTACTACCATCAGGCGTTTGGCAATAATCTCCCTGCGCCCTCACATTTATCCCACCTTTCACTGTTCCCAAGATAAACGAAATCGAATAAAACATATTATTAGCACCAGAACTTTCTGCCGGTTGTGCCACAGTTAAATCATACAAAGCCAAGTTACCAGTGCTTGTCAAGACGTCGGTATTAATTGAATCGCCATCAATTACCTCGCAAATAGCATTATCACAATCCACATCAAAATTATTATTCAAACTACTCTTAGCCGCAGCTGCACTACGATAAGTACTATTGGTGTCAGTGACTCCCGCCGCTGACTTACAAACTGCCCTCTTCCTATCTTCTACTTTCAAAAGTTTAAAATCACTTTCTGTATATACTTCGTTATCTGCCGCGCTCTTATAACTAAACGTCGCTCTATTCGCGCCTTGTATAGTATAGCCTTCATCTTCGCCAAAGAAATACCCAGAATTCCAAATATACGAATACGCCCCCGTACAAAATGCCCCATAAACTGGCATAGACTGATTTTCGTTGTTCCCAATCTTAACATTCGCATATCTTTCAATCACTATGAAACTCTTTCCTAAATCATCTTTGCAAGATTTTTCCGAGCTGTCATTATCGCTATACAATTCACCACACTCCGCTTCATAATTAAACCGCCCAGGCGAACTCTGTACCGTTGTTTGCATATCCTCTACCAAAGCCATTCCCACCGTGTTCAATTGATTCAAAGTTAACCCTCGATGGTACGAAGACACTGCATTGCTAATTACTAATATTACTATCAAAGAAAGCACCCCGATCAAGGCAATCGACAGTGATAACTCAACTAATGTAAATCCTCTTTTCATCAGCTATGTGCCCTACACCTACTCTGATCGTCCGAGATACGTTCTATACCCGAAGCATTACTCGCTCCCGCCACAATCCTGATATCAGTCAAATCTCTATTGCCAGCATCACCTGTCGGGTTCACGCAAAAATCAGCATCTTGCATTTGAAAATCTTTAATCCATCCAGCAGCCAATCCAGTCGTCTTATTCACGCTAATTGCAGCCGTCGTATAAAAAGTCTGCACCGCTCCCGAACTTGGATTCCGTACTATCAGCAGTGCCCCTTTAAAACGCTCAAAATCACAAGTACTACCAGTACAAGCCGGCTCAATCACTGCTCCCCATTTTGGTATATACTCATAAGCATATTTTGCCAAATTACCATTATCCACCACATTAACTGCTAAATTATTCAAACTCGACAAAGTACCACCACTACTTAACGACGTATCTACAACGTTTCCCACTACCGTATAAACATATATTCTATTTTGATTGCCACTACTCAAAGTATTACCCGCCAAATCCACTGTCTCGCCAAATGTCACCAACTTACCGTAAACTGCTTTTTCAGAATTTCCTCTAATTGGATCATTTTGCACATTTTCCACTCCAGAATACACCCCTCGCAAAAATTCTATAAAATTCTCTATTGAATCATTCCTCCGTTGTTGATATATCGATGCCTGTACCCCCGCCGTAACCCCCAAAAACAATAGACCAGTAATCCCCAAGAAAATCGCCACTTCTACCAACGTAAAGCCCCGCTTACTCTCTTTCATAATCCCATTATATCATAAGCTCTTTAATTTTTAAATTTTTTTACCATTTTTCAGTTCATCCTAATAGTTCGGGAACAAATACATCATCCATTTTTCAAAATTACTTCGTTCCGGCTCTTCTTCCACCACCACCGCCTTTGGTTCCTCCTCGTGTTTAGTCTTAGCCGCTTCCGAATTTTCTGGCATCACTACCATATTTTCCCCCGGTAACTTCTTATCCATATTCTTCCGCGCTACTAATTCTTGGTATTCATTTGAACTATAATAATCATTAGCTAATCTCGCCGTTTCTACTTCTAAGCTCACCAATTCTAATTGTTTTCTCTCCGCTGTTAATCTTTCCGACAATTCCCAATTCCGACTCATTGCCGCAATCGACTGATAAGTCCAAGTTAAACATAAAATAATTGCTAATATGAGCACCACATTTTCCACCGTCAAAAAATCATGCTTCATTTTGAATTTCACCCGCCTTAAGCTATTCTTCACGTTCATGCTTAACATTATACCATTTTATGATAAAATAAGGTAATGGAGGTGTAGCTCAGCTGGTTAGAGCATGCGTCTTATACACGCAGGGTCCTAGGTTCAAATCCTAGCACCTCTACCACGGTAGAAGCCGAATAAAAAGAGTGCTTGCACTCTTTTTTGAGGCGACGCCCCGTGGTCTTTTTTCGCGAAGCAAAAAATTGGCCACGGTAGAAGCCGAATAAAAAGAGTGCTTGCACTCTTTTTTGAGGCGACGCCCCGTGGTCTTTTTTGCGACGCAAAAAATTGGCCACGGTAGAAACCGAACAAAAAATCGCCCCGAAGGGCGATTTATTTTTATATTATTATTTCTTTTTGCGTAGAGTCAAAAACCCATTTCGTGGATTTTCGCACACTTCCCGATCTGCCGGCAGATCACAAGGTGTACCCTTACCACCATTTGCTTCCTTCGTAAAGAAATAAATTGTCTGAGGCTTGCCACCGCGGAGCGTCACTTCAGATTTGTGTAGATAGTATTTCACACCCTTACTATTGGTATGTTCGTAAGCCATTTAGCTTTCCTCCTTAGTTAATATACTCTTATCTTATGACCTCAAGCATAAAAAGTCAAGAGATTTTTCCGATTTTTTTCAATTTTCTTTAAATCCTACACAAATAACAGAGAAATTCGCAAAATTACCCACACCAACCCTCTAATCAAAATTACCACAATTATTACTAGCGTAATCAAAATCATCCATCCCGTCAAAGTCGGTGCCCACACCGGAGCTACAAATTCCCACCGATATAATTCCGTAGATGGCAAACTCGCCACTATTTTATCTTGAATCTCATCTGCCGCCGGATATTTTTGAATTTCGCTCATCATACAATTGATATAATTCGCATCATCCCAGCTCCACCCATTTGCTATCGCCTGTACTCGACATATTTCACTTGCCATCCCATAAATATTCCCATTTGGATTACTATCATCTGTAAATTTAGCCTCCGCCTCCGCCAAAGCTTTATTTGCCGCTCTTATATAAGTGTGTTCCAAATAAAACGGTCCCGTCCCAAACGTCACTCGTTGTTCTCCGTTATCATCCACCACATTTATCACTATATTATTTAACGTATAATCCTTTAAAGCTGCCAACTTTTCCGCGATCACCTCATCCGATTCCTCCGCCGCATCTGCTGCAATCACCGCATCCCGAAGTTCTGTCATTTGCACATGATTTGCCCTTAGTAGTGTTGCATCTATAAACAGTAGCGGCACCAAAATCACTAACAGCTGCCAAGTTTTCACTCTATGAAACTTTATCCGCCCACGCTTTTTCATAAAACAATTATATCATCTTTATGCTTGCATTATACGAAAACCTTTGCTAGAATGGTTGTTATCGCTCATTATCCCAAGACTGGTGCGGTAAGTCTTCGCGAGGTGGGTCCAAGGTCGTAGAGCGACAAACATTAAGGAGAAAATCAGATACATGCGTATCAAACGACTCAAACGTTCACTAGAACGCCAACAGTCAACCATCCCTCCTGCCGCTTGGCAAGAGTTTATCGAAATCAAGATTTAAAGATTTAGGTTCGGTCAAAAATCCCCCGTTTAATAAGCGGGGGATTTTTGTGATTTTAACATCTAGCTATTCCCCAATTTCGCCGCTACAATATCTTTCAAAAGTTTTATAAAATCATCCCCAGACCTAGCTGAATCCCAACTAATTGTCTGCCCATTTACTGTTACGCTTCCTTCACTACCCCAATTTATTAACTGATTATCCACATAAAACGCCGGTGTCCCTTGTACGTCTACTCGCTTACCAATCCCCATGTCAAAGTTAATTTTTTTGCTCACGTTTTCACTTGCAATATCATTATTAAACTTTTCCAAATCCCCCTTACCATTCGTCACTTCTTCAAAATACTTATTAAAATACTCTGTCCGTTCCGATGCACTAGCATACTCCCATTCTGATTGCTCTTCAAACAACTTATCCGCATATTCTTTCCAGTATCCCTGCAAGCCAGCCGCCTCCGCCGCCGAAGCTGCCGCTGTTCCATTCTGATGATAAGACAAAAGATAACTTCGGTACACCACCGCCAATTTTCCATCCGACTGTTCAATCGCCTTGTTTACCCTTTTATTAATCGATGCGCACCCCGGACACTGATAATCCGCATACTCAAAAATCAACACCGGCGCGTTCGCATCGCCCTTTACATGGTCACCAATATTTCCGTTATCTTTAGTCGGTCCTATCACCGAATAAAAATCATACTCTTCAAAATTCGTTGCCTTATTATTTCCGTCGATCACCGCATAAGTCGCCACTCCTAGTATCGCCACTATTAATATTCCAATAATTATTCCTGCTACAGAATAACCCTGCATTTTCTTCATTTTAATAACTCCTTTTCACGAGTACTACACTCGCTTTTCTACTTCGCTAATGATATAATATATATTATCATGTTTAATAACATTTTGCAAAAATTTGTTAGCTGGCTAGATCCCAAATTAGACAAGTTCCGTACTCGCAAAACTCCCGCTCCAACTACAAAGTCTATCAATCCCCCCAAATACACTCCCAAAAATCTCACCGATTTTATCGCCGTTTTAAAACGTACTCCTAGGTCTATTTTATCCGACACCGATCGAGCTCGTATCGCCGCTGTTATGAGCTTTGACGACCGCAAAATCAAAGACCTCATGGTGCCTAAGTCCAGCATGATTTTCGTTAAAAATACTGAGATTCTCGGCCCCCTTATCCTTGATAAGCTCTATAAATCCGGCTTCACTCATTTCCCTGTCATAGATAGCAAAAACAAAGTCAAAGGTATCATCCACACCAAAGCCTTAAACGCGCTTGAAATCAAAAAAACCGACCGCGCCGATAAATATCTCAATAAAGATTTTAACTATCTTCATCTAGGCGATACCCTTCCTCACGCCGTAGAGGAGATCACTCGCACCAACAGCAATTATTTTCTCGTCCTCGACGACACCGACTCTCTCGCTGGCTTCTTTACTACCGAAATCCTCCTAGACTACCTCCTCGGAAAGTGATATAATATACCCTATGAGAAAACTAGCCACTGATTTAGCAAACTTTTTAGGTCAAACTGTTATGGTAGAAGGCTGGGTCAATTCCCGCCGCGACCACGGCGGTCTGATTTTTATCGACCTCCGCGACCATACCGGCATCATCCAACTCGTCGTTACTCCAGAGACCAAAGATTCCTTCAAACTCGCCGAATCCGTCCGTGACGAATTTGTCTTAAAAGCTACTGGCACCATGCGCGAACGCGCGCCCGAGCTCATCAACCCCAATATCAAAACCGGCAAAATCGAGCTAGTTGTGGAAAACTTAGAACTCCTTAACAAATCTGCTACTCCTCCCGTTAATACTCACGATGATGGCGAAAAATCCTCCGAAGAACTCAGGCTCAAATATCGCTATCTCGATCTTCGTCGTCCCTCTATGCAAAATCTTTTAAAACGTCGTTCTGAATACTATCGTTTCATTCGTAATTATATGTATGATCATGATTTTACCGAAATATCCACTCCTATTCTTGCCAATTCCTCCCCCGAAGGCGCCCGCGATTTTCTCGTTCCTTCCCGCTTGCACCCCGGCAAATTCTACGCCCTCCCTCAAGCCCCTCAACAATTCAAGCAACTTTTGATGGTCGGCGGCGTTAACAAATACTTCCAAATTGCCCCCTGCTTCCGTGATGAAGATCCCCGCGCTGATAGGCTATACGGCGATTTTTACCAACTAGACATGGAGATATCTTTTGTCGATAATGGCGAAACCATCCGTCAGGAGATCGAGCCTCTCTTTATCGACCTCGCTACTAAATTTACTAGCAAAAAACTTATCATGAACTCCAAGCCCGCCGAGCAATATATTCCAAAAAACAGTCAAATCCCCCGTTTACCTTACGAATTTGCTATGGAAACTTACGGCACCGATAAGCCCGACCTCCGATACGGCCTCGAACTAATCGATCTCACCGATGTCTTCAAAAACACCAATTTCAAAGTCTTTCAAACTGAATGTGTCAAAGCCCTTTGCGTTAAAGGTGGTGCTTCTCTCACTCGCCGTGAAATCGACGCCTTCACCGAAAAAGCCAAAAAAGAAGGCGCCGGTGGCCTCGCCTATATATTATATACAGACGAAGGCGCCAAGTCCCCCATCCTTAAATTTATGAGCGACGCTGAAATCGAACAAGTCCAAAAACTCACTCACGCCGATACTGGCGACGCCGTCTTCTTCGGTGCTGACAACCGCACCAAAGTCAACAAAGTCCTCGGCAGCCTCCGCATCGAATTTGCCAATCATTTCCAACTTGCTAACCCAAATGATGTATCCTACACTTGGGTGATAGATTTTCCTTTTTACGAATGGGACGACAAAGCCAACAAACTAGACTTCGGCCACAACCCTTTCAGTATGCCTAAAGGCGGCCTCAAAGCTCTAGAAGATGCCAAAAACGATACCGACAAACTCGCTATCAAAGCCGACCAATACGACATGGTTATGAACGGCTACGAAGTTTGTTCCGGCGCCGTCCGCAATTATAATCCCGACATTATGTACAAAGCTTTTAATATTCTCGGTTACAATAATGAATATGTCGAAGCGCGCTTTGGCGGCATGTTAAACGCTTTCAAATTCGGCGCTCCTCCTCACGCCGGCTGCGCCCCTGGGCTAGACCGTATCTTTATGGTCCTAGAAGGCGTCGACAACATCCGCGATATCGTCGCCTTTCCCAAAAACGGCTCCGGTGTAGACCTTATGATGGACTCCCCCTCCACAGTGGACCAAGTACAACTAGACGAATCCCACCTCGCCATCATATCCGAAGATGACTAATATCACCATAAATTATCATTAAAATACCCATTATTTACGTCCATATTTTGTTGCAAAACTTATCCATTTTTGTGCCCAAAATTTCTACATGTGTGTTATAATTGAGACATAGAATTTCCAACTCCGTACATTATCAAAACTAAATCGATCGAAAGTAGAAACGGCACCGTTAGGACCGAGCTTTCGATTGGTTTAGTATCAGTCAAAGTACGGAGTTGGAAACCCTACCGGTGCCGTTTTTATGCGCATATCCCATTAAGTAAAGACGGCACCGCTGGGGGACGGGATATTAATTAAACAAGAGAGGTACCAATATGCAGGTCATAAATCATCAAGTTAGTAAGCAAACAGACTATATTATACATAGTA
>JAFWLR010000003.1 GCA_017510985.1 Candidatus Saccharimonadota bacterium
AAACGATAATACTTCTGGCAATACTTATACCATGGCGATTGGTGCTAGACTAGACTATACTATAGCTCAAGGAATCTATACTACGGAGTTTGTAGTGGCGGCAGTAGGGAATCCTACACCTTATACTATTACTTATAATGCCAATGACGGAGCCAGTGGAGCTAATACTACTAATATGCCCACCAATATCACAAATGGAGAATTGAATGGAGAAACTACCAATCTTAGCTCTAACATTCCTTATCGTAATGGCTACTTATTTGTAGGCTGGTGCACGAGCTCAGTAGTAGATAATGGGACTTGCACTAGCCCTAATACTCTTTATGGAGCGGGAACTACTTATGCCCTAAACCAAACTAGCACTAGCAACAACTTAGAGCTTTACGCCGTCTGGAACTCTTGTAGTGGTATCGATGCTGCATCACTTTTGTATTGTAAAGTACAAGCTCAAGTGAAGAAAGATGGTAGTGGCAATGAACTTACTCAGACCCTAGCTGATATGCATGTAGAAATCACCGAGCCTACATCAAATGACCCATCTACAGATACTAGTAATTCTGGTGTATATAAATATGATGCTACTCTCTTTGGTGTAGCTAGTGATGCTGCTAATACCATGCCCATCTACTACTTCCGTGGTATCCTAGACCAGACTTATAAATACTCAGATGCACCTAATGATGAACCATCAGGTATTCCATCCAGCGGTGATTCTGCTTACTACCAGAACTATGTCATCTTAGATCAAGATGGCACTAAAGATACCACAGACACTTGCTGGCGCATTGTAAGAACTACTGGTTCCGGTGGAACTAAAATGATCTACAATGGCAACTGGAATGCTACAGATGGGTGTGCTAGAGCACAAGGTAATGCGCAGACTGGCTCTACTTACTTTAACCGTGGAGGTGCTAATACTAACATAGATTATGATAAAGTTAATAATACTGAAGACCTATATGGCACTAGGGGCTATGCAGTTTATGTAGGATATAACTACAATAACGACTACAAATATGCTGGTAATCCTTCAAATGTTAGTTCTTATACTACAAGCACTCTCAACAAAGATCTCTTTGCAAACATTAACGAAGATGGCATTATGACTTCTTCTAATCTCAAAACTACTGTAGAGAATTGGTACCAAAATACCAGTAACTTACCTAACTTTAGCAGTAAATTAGAAACTAGTGCTGGATGGTGTAACGATAGGTCTACTACTTCTTCACCACTAGATACTGATTCTACAATTCCTTATGCGCCAGGTTCTACTTACGGGACTAGTAGTGGCATTACTTTTGGCGCAGGACGAAGAAACTATTGGAGTAATGGAAAAGCATCTCTAACTTGCCCCAACGTAACTGGTCAGGATCTATTATCTACTGGCGCTACAAATAATGTAAACAACGGTTTAACTTATCCCTTAGCCCCCCTAACAGAAGATGAGGTAGCCTTTGCTGGGCACGGCTATCCGGTGGCTACCACGGTGGATGGACAAACTAAATATTACCCAACCACAGCATCAACCTATTCTTCTAGATGGTCCTATCGCTCCTATTTGCGGTCCGGCTCCAGTTTCTGGCTGCTGTCGCCTATCTATCGGTCCTCCGCGCTCGGTTTTGTCTCCGCGTTCTACGTGACCTCGATTGGATGTTCCGGGAGCAACTACGTCTATAATTCTTATGGGGTGCGGCCCGCCATTTCGCTCACCTCTGGAACGACGGTGGCGAGCGGGAGTGGCACAGCGGCAGATCCGTGGGTGATAAGACCGTAGGATAGGATAATTGCACTTTAAGTTCCAGATACCTCGCGGGCGAAGCCCGCGACCCAAAAAGCTCGCCCCGTCCGGTGCGAAGGCCAGGCCTGAGCGCCGGCACCCGGTGCGTCCGATAGGGCGCCCGAGTGAGGGGCAAAGGGGATTAGCGATTCTGCTTCTGGCGAGGGCGGAGACATGCCTCGTCAGAAGCAGGGTTACTAATGTGACCCTGAAGTACCTTGCCGTAAGAAGTTCGCCCCCTGTTGGTGGTTGGGTGTCTCTGGGACTTTTGCCGTGGTGGGAGGCGGTCCGGCTCCAATTTCTGGCTGCTGTCGCCTAACAATCGGAACTCCACGAACGGTAATGTCAACGCGTTCAACGTGAACTCGATTGGATATTCCGGGAACAACAACGTCTATAATTCTAATGGGGTGCGGCCCGCACTTTCGCTGATTTGATTCCCCTGAAGGGGTTGAAACATCGGTTATACGTATTTCGCGAACAGATATATGTATATTGTCTAATGTGGAGGCCCATTCACTTGGGACCGGCGGTTAAAACTGCTGGTCGGGGAGCGTATAAAATTATGCGTCCCAAGATAAGTGAAATAGGCGAGTTACTTTAGCGCGAGAGGTAAAGCTCTGGCCTTAAATGAAATTGAGAGGTAGGCAGGATCGACAAGTAGTGTAAGTAATTACAACGAAGCGTAGGTCCTGTTGAAGCTCAGATGGAATACAGATGAAAAAACTAAGTAAACGAGATACAGGCGAGACTCCGGACTATGAGCCGTTTAAAATACGGCAGCTATTGATGGACCTGGATGAATATTTGAGAATTTTTATTTTGCCACAGATACCGGCGGAATATAAAGAATACCGAGAAGAAATACGTGAGGCGATGAACCAGGCGTGGCGAGCGCTTTATCGGGCTGGGTTTACTATGAAGCGGGAGCGACAGAAGCGACTAATAGATTTAAAAGTAGAGTTAGCAATGGCGGAAACATACCTTAAGGAGGTGCGAGATGTGTGCTATCGGGGAAAAGAGAGGAAGAAGTTGGATAAGGTTTCAGTGCGAAGGTTTGAGATTTGTGCAGGAAAACAGAAGGCGGTAATGAATATGTTGTGGGGGTGGATCACGAATGAGGATAAAAAATTGGATTCAAGCAGAACCGAGAAGACGGTGGGGCTAGTGGAGGAGGAAGTTTAGTGGCGCATAGAAAGACGAGAAGAATATATGATGCGGCGCTAGAATATGAGAGGTTATATGCGGCGTGGAATACGGTGCTACATACCTGTAAGAATAAGAGGGGGCTGTATAAGTTTGCTTTATTTGGGCAGGCGAAGGTGGCGAAGCTATTAGAGGATTTAAAGGCGAGAAAATATTGGCCATCTAGATATAGGTGCTTTATGGTGTTTGAGCCAAAGCCGAGGCTAGTGATGAGCCAGTCGATTAAAGATAAGGTGGTGAATCATTTTGTAACAAGAGAATACTTGATACCGATATTGGAACGAACATTAATTGATACTAATGTGGCAACAAGGGTGGGTAAAGGCTCGGCTTATGCTCACAAAATGGTGTGGCGGTATATGACGCAAATGATGGCGGAGCGACCAGGAGCGAAGATTTATGCACTAAAGATAGATATATCGAAGTATTTTTATACCATAGACCACGAGATATTAATGGATAAACTAAGAAAGAAAATTAAAGATCCAGACGTGCTAGAATTGATTCGACGGATTGTAAGCGAGACGGATAAGCCGTATATAAATAGAATAATTAGTAAGTTTAATAAATATTATTGTACAAAGATACCGTTTTATTTGAAAGGCAAGGGGCTTTCGATTGGGGCAATGACGTCGCAGTTTTTGGCGATTTTTTATTTGAGTGATTTGGATTGGAAGATTAAAGAGGAATATGGATGCCGGTGGTATCTCAGATATATGGATGATTTTTTGATATTGGGGTGGGATAAGGCGGAGCTACAAAAGTTGGCGAAGGTGATTGAAGAAGAGCTGAGGCAAGTAGAATTAGAGGTGAATCCGAAGTCGGCGATATATAATTGTTGCTTTTTGGCGGGATTTTCGTTTTTGGGATATAGGTATTATATAGATAATGGTAGATTGCGAGTAGTATGCCTAGCTAAAACAGTGCGAAGAGTGCGAAGGAGGTTGAGGCTGCTAGAGGAATGTAATTATGAAAAATATCAGCGGTCGTATGAGTCTTATCGAGGGTATTTTTGGCAAGCGTGGCCAAAACGGGAAATTGAAGAGATGGTTTGACGAAAAGTGTGGTATAATAGTGATATCTGGGTGTGGCGCAGTTGGTAGCGCGCGACTTTTGGGAAGTCGAGGTCGCTGGTTCAAGTCCAGTCACCCAGACCAAGTTGAGGGGGATTTTCTGGGTGTGGCGCAGTTGGTAGCGCGCAGCGTTCGGGACGCTGAGGTCGCTGGTTCAAGTCCAGTCACCCAGACCACGTAATATTTATGTGATTGTCTGGGATTGGCGCAGTCCGGTAGCGCGCACGCATGGGGTGCGTGAGGCCAGGAGTTCAAATCTCCTATCCCAGACCATTTTTTATGAGAAACAGTTATAAATATGGTAAAATAGAGGTATGTACAAAATGCGAGACAGTTTATAAAAAGGAGGAAAAGTGGCGGAGAACGCGGCTAATAATAAGATGGTAAATAATACTAAGGGGCGGAGTGCAGATAAAAATGATGAAAATAAATCTAATGCTGTGCGGAGTGTGTTGTTTACGTTGATTTTGGTGTGTTTTGCAGCATTACTAGTTGCTAATATGACTAAAGGGAATGATGGTTCGCAGAAAACGGAAGTGCCGATTTCGGAAGTGATTCAACGAGCGAATGACCCGGAGGGGAATATTGCCAAGATTACGGTAACTGGTAGTACATTAGATATTACATTGAAGGGAAACGAACAACCTACCGAGACTTCGCGTAAAGATGCTTCGGGCACATTGTATGACCAAGGATTAGTGAATCATTGCGAAGGGCTGGAAGGGGATGAGCTGACTACTTGTGAAGGACAATATCCAGTGATAGAATATAAAGAAGATGTGAATACTTGGGGAATAGTGCTAGAAGTGGTGATGACAGTACTGCCGATAGTGATTATTATAGGGTTCTTTGCCTGGATGATGAAACAGGCGAATGCGGCGAATAACCAATCTTTTGGTTTTGGCAAGTCGAAGGCTAAATTATACGGACCAGATAAGAAAAAAGTATCGTTTAAGGATGTGGCGGGGAATGAAGCAGCTAAGCAAGATTTGACAGAAGTGGTAGATTTCTTAAAAAATCCGAAGAAGTATGAGAAACTAGGAGCTAAGATTCCACGAGGGGTGTTACTCGCTGGTGAGCCGGGGACAGGCAAGACTTTGATGGCTAGGGCTGTGGCAGGAGAGGCGGATGTGCCGTTTTTCTCAATCTCGGGGAGTGAATTTGCGGAAATGTTTGTGGGGGTGGGGGCGAGTCGGGTGCGGGATTTATTCTCAAAGGCAAAGAAAAATTCACCGTCGATTATCTTTATTGATGAGATTGATGCAGTAGCACATAAGCGAGACGCGCGGGGTGGAGCAGGACGTGAGGACGAGCAGACCTTGAATCAGATTTTGGTGGAAATGGATGGATTTGATAATGATAGTGGGGTGATAGTGATGGCGGCGACCAACCGAGTGGATATGCTAGATAAGGCACTCTTGCGTCCGGGGCGGTTTGATCGACACGTGAATGTAACTTTGCCAGAGCGCAAAGATCGGTTAGAAATTTTAAAGGTGCATTTTAAGGGTAAACCAGTAGAAGCAGATGTAGATCTTGAAGCAATGGCTAAAAAGACGGCGGGGTCGTCTGGAGCGGATCTTGCTAATATTGCCAATGAAGCGGCGATTACGGCTGCGCGGGAGGGACACAAGGCAGTGTCTAATAAGGATTTGACGGAAGCGTTTGAACGAGTAGCGATTGGGCCAGAGAGAAAATCTAAGGTAATGAACGAAAAAGAGCGCAAATTGACGGCTTACCACGAAGCAGGACATGCAGTAGTGGGGCATGTGTTGCCAGATAGCGACCCAGTGCATAAGGTAACGATTATTCCGCGGGGTGGTACGGGTGGAGTGACGTGGTTCTTGCCGCCAGAGGATAGGAATTATAAGAGTATTTATGAGCTTAAAGATATTTTGGCAAGAGCGATGGGGGGTAGGGTGGCAGAAAAATTGATATTTGGTAAAGATGCGGTAACGACGGGGGCGGGGAGTGATCTTAAGAACGTGGCTGAATTAGCGAAGTCGATGATAGTAGAAGAGGGGATGGGCGAGGGGACGCGAAATTTGGTGTTCCCGAGTGAAGCCACAGGATATTATACAATCACTACAGGCAAGCCATATTCAGAGAAAACGGCAGAGGTGATAGACGCAGAAGTCAAGAAATTATCGGACGAAGCGGCGAAGCGAGCAGAGGAAGTATTGAAGGCAAATAGGCCAGTGCTGGACAAATTGGCGGAGGCTCTGCTGAGTTCTGAGACTTTGGAAGAGGCGGAACTGGAACCGCTTTTGAAAGATGCAAAGTTGCCAGAAACGGCAAAATTACATAAATAACATATATATTATATATGGTGGTTTGGCTGGGTTAGAATAGAGATGAAAAAATAACAAAAAGGAGTGAAAAATGGAGAGATTATTAGAGTGTTTTAGGCCAGAAAAGTATGTATTAGATATAAAGGTAAATAAAGGGCAGAAATCTATTGGGGGAAAGGTGGTGGTAACAGGGGAGGCTTTGAGGGAAAATGTAAAATTCCACGCGGTAGATTTAAATATTACGGGGGTGGAAGTAGGTGGTACTAAAGCGGAATTTGATGCTGACGGAGAAATATTAGAGGTAAAAAAGGTGCCAATAGGGGAGGCAGAGATCACTATATATTATAATGGTAAACTAAATGAAAATATGCAAGGGGCATATTTGTCTACTTATGAGTATAAAGGTAAAACCGAGACAATTGTGGCGACGCAATTTGAAAGCCATTATGCGCGGGAGGCGTTTCCGTGTATTGATGAGCCAGCGGCGAAAGCGGTGTTTGAGCTGTCTTTGACGGTGCCGGAAAAAGATTTGAAAGTAGGAGATTTGGTTTTGGCGAATATGCCAGTGAAGAATGTTGTAAAAAATACAACAGTGTTTGAACCGACACCACGTATGAGTACATATTTATTGGCATGGGTGATTGGTAAGTTTCACGGTAAGACGGTGAAAAATACGCATGGAACGGAAATTACGACTTATTGTACTTTGGCGCAGGATTTGGATTCGGTGGATTTTGCCAATGAAGTGGCAGCGAAGAGTTTGGAATTTTACGATGATAATTTTAAAGTACCTTATCCTTTGAAAAAATGTGATCAGGTGGCGCTGCCGGATTTTGAGGCGGGGGCGATGGAAAACTGGGGACTAGTGACTTATCGGGAGTCAATGATGTTGGCAGGAAAGACGGCGACGGTGGAAACGCGAAAAGAAGTTGCGCTTACTGTGGCGCATGAATTGTCGCATCAGTGGTTTGGGGACCTTGTGACAATGGAATGGTGGGATGATTTGTGGCTGAATGAGTCGTTTGCCAGCGTGATGGAATATTATGCGGTGGATAATATCTATCCGGAATATCAGATTTTTGAAGAGTTTTTTGTGGGGAAATGTTTGATGGCGCTAATGCGAGATGCATACTCGGATGTGCAGTCAGTGCATCAGGAGGTGGCTAGTCCGGAAGAAATTGCGACGCTATTTGATGGTGCGATTGTGTATGCAAAGGGGGCACATTTGATGTTGATGTTGATACGGCTGATGGGATGGGATGATTTTTGCAAGGGCTGCCGAGATTATTTTGAAAAATATCAGTATGCGAATACGGTGGGGAATGATTTGTGGAAATGCTTGAGTAAGTATGCAGAATTTGATACGAAGAAATTAATGCATGCGTTTATTGACTGGCCAGGGTATCCGGTGATTACGAGCGTGGACGGGGCATTTGATGATTTTAAACAAAAGCGGTTTTTGTTGGATAGTGACAAAATGCCGGAGTCTGATTGGCCGCTGCCGGAAGTGACGGAAGATATGAGTGGGCATTACGTATTGAATTTGTCGGATGCGGAATTTATGGCACGACTTGAGGACTTTGGTAAGTTGGGGCTAGAAGAAAAGTTGCGGCTTTTGATTGACCGGTCTTTGGTATGCCGGACGGATTTGGCGAGCTCGGATTCTTTGGTGTCATTAGTGATGAAGTTTAAAGACGAGAGTTCGGCGGCGGTGTGGAATATTGTGATGACGATTGTGGGACAACTAAGGATTTTCTTTGAGCCTGGATCGGACGAAGAGAAGAGATTTAAGAAATTTACTAAAGAACTAGTGGCGCCAAAACTAAAAGAAATTGGTTTAACTACTAGAAAAAGTGATGATGAAAATATTTTGCGTCTAAGAGCGATACTTCTTGGATTAGACTATTATGGGTCAACATTTGAGGGGGCGGATGGGGAGGTGATAGAAAATTTGCAGAAGTTGGCAAAAATGTATGAGGCGGATTATGCGGCTCTGGATCCGGAAATGCGGGATAGTATTTTGTGTGCAAAAATTTATTTGGAACCGGAATATTTTGATGATTATTTGAGGGCGTACCGAGAAACAGAAGACCCGGAAATTAAATTTGATCTTTTAACAGCGATGACTTTGGTGAAAGACGAGAGGAATGTTAAAAAGATGGTTGACCTATTGGGCAAATTGGATGTAGTAAAACTACAAAACCAAACGCAATTATTTGTGAGGTTATACCGGAATTCGTATGCACGGGCTTTGGCGTTTGCTTGGCTAGTTGATAATTGGGATTGGCTCGTGAAGACAATGGGGGATAAGTCATTGGATGCGTATCCAAGGTATACAGCGAATATTGTACGGACGGAGGATGAGTTTAAAGCATGGCGAGAGTTTTTCTTACCAATGCAAGATAACATGGCTCTTAAGCGAGCGATTGAGATTGGTGAAAAGGAAATTGCTGCGCGGCTCAAGTTAATCAAAAAAGATCGCGAGACAGTAATAAAAAAAGTAGAAGCGTAGTTATAATTATTCAACTTTTTTCCTGAAATTGATAATATTTTGATGATGATGGTTGATTTTGTAAGCGTATGGATAGCCAAACGGATAGAGCGGTTTGTTATCTTGCAATAAAATAGTAGTGCCGACGAATTCGAAGCCTATTTTACACATGATACGAACTATATCGGCTTGGACGCAAACTTCCTTTTTGTTAACAGTAAAATCACTTATGATGATAGTTGTATAGGCTTTATTGCGTAATTTTGTGAAAACTTTTTGCATGACTTTTTGTAATAATAACAGAAAATCATCGTAGGTATCTTGATTGCCTAAGTCGCGTTTGTCATCGGAATAATATTCAACACCCGTGCGTGAGCCGCTTCTGAAATTTTGTGAATCTTTGCGTAAACCGCTTCCTTTGTTATGTAAAATATTGTGATATGGAGGGGAAGTGACACAGTAGTCAATTGTAGTTTTGATTTTGGGGATTTCTCTGAGTGAATCGCCTACAATGATTTCTGTATCGGCGTTTAAAGGAATATTGAGTTGTGATAATCTTTCTTTGGCTAATTCGCAGTATTTTTTACTTAAGTCTATGCCGATTGATTTACGACCAAGATTGTGGGCTGCGATTAAAGTTGTGCCGACACCATTAAACGGATCTAGAACAGTCATGCCTTTTTTGGTAAAAAGCGAGATAAGACTTTCTATATCCCGAATAAGAAAAGGTGCAGGATGCTGGAAGGCAAATTTATCATCTTTGCATTTTTTACTAACCCAATAGCTCCGAGTTAACTTGAGCCATTCTTTGCCAGTTAGATCGTTGAGTTGATTACGTTTATCGTATTTACCTTTATTTTCTACTTGTGTTTTTGTCATGAAAGTTTTTTGCCTAGTTTGATAAAATCGTTAAAGGTTAGTTTTCTTAAATGTGTAAGTTTTTCAAGGTCGGAGTATTTTATGTAGACCCAACTATTGTCATTGAATGAATTGACAAATAATGGATCTTTGATATTTTTGATTTCTTTTTCACGGTTGTCAGGTATGACCATTATTTTGGGTATGTCTTTTGTTAGATTGGACGCTCGTTGAATTCCGGAAGTGAAGTTGGTGGAATTTTCTACTTCTAGAGCGGTGACTATTTTGCCATTTGAAATCCATAAAAGATCAATCATTTCGAGCCGCGATAAGGTGCTTTGATCGAACTGCTGTGATAAGATTGAAAGATCTGTGTAATCGGTAAAATCTCGTAGTTGATGTGATTTGTATGGCTCTGGCTGTTCTCTGCGTCCGACGTAAGTTTGGAATCCTAGTTTTTTGCCGACATCTAGAGCCCATTTGATGGCTTCGGTATGTTTGGTGAATTCTTTTTCGATGTCGCCGCCGGAATATACCCATTTGGTTCCGGATTTAGTAGCATATTTTTTTAATATATTGATAACTGAAACAGCGCTTGGTGTTAAACCGTTGGGATATTGAATAAAGATTTCGGCTAAAGCTTCGTCGTATGAGATGGTATGTTTTCTTCGCAAGAGGTTGATGATGCTTTCTTCGACGCGGCCCATGAGTGGCTTGTCTGGTTGTGCGATGTATTTTTGGGGGTCTTTGAACCACCAAAAGTCGCCAGCTTTGGTTGCGGTGTTGTCGGTAATTTCAAAAATATCTTTTAAGTGTTGCTTGAGGTAATTTTCGATGTTTTTGTCAAAGCCATTGATACTGAAGCCGGCGCTAGATAGCTCTGCTAATAGTCCGTTGAAGAGAATTTGATAAGGAGTGGGCTCATTGCGTTCGGCGATTAGCTTGATGGTGGTATTAAGTAAGAAATTTTCAAATTCTTTTTGGTCGTTATTGAATTCGAGAGATTTTGCCTTGATACATCTAATGTAAAAATCTGTGCCGGAGGTGCCATAAGGATTGGCCACGTTTGATTCGCCGGTGCGTCGGTTTTGCTGATGGATGACTTTTTCGATTTTGAAACCGGACATCATAATGGAATTTAGGAATGAATTCCAAATTTCGATTTTGTTGTTATGAAAGGTAAAAACGATTTTGCCGTCGTCTTTTAAAATGGCGTTTAGGTTTTTGAGAGCTTTGGTAAATTTTTGTTCATAAAGTTTGACGGGGTTTTTATTATTAATAGTAATTTCGGAGTCATAATTTGGAGTATACCGTTTGTCGAATTTTTTGAGCCAAATTAACCATATGGTACTGAGGTCGAGATATTGTACTAATCCGCCGTATGGAGGATCTGTCATGATAAAATCGACGCTTTTTTCGTCTAAAAATTCGGTGACAGTAAGTACATCGACAATACCGTATTTGATGTCAAAATTGGTACTACGATTACTTTTGTTGCTAGTGTCAACGTAGAGGGTTTTGATTTTGTCTTTGCCGATGTAGCTATGAAAATTGCGGAGTGAACTGTCGGTAGATTGTTTACCGAAGCAATTTCCTGCAAAGACATGGAGGGGGTTCATTTCCATCTGGCGGGTTGCGACTAGGTAGGCTGAACGACCCCAGCTAGTGGAAAAATCGCGATTGGCTGAGGGGCGACGTGGAACATTCATTTTGGTGGTGAGATGAAGAGTTTGAACAAAGGAATACATTAGTTGCTTTTTTACGTTTGGATCTTTTTCTTGTTGGATTTTGTCAAAAATTAAGGATAGGATATATAGATTACGCTTGGTCCATAAATTGATGAATTTTTTGCCGCCGATGTTTTTGATGAAATTAGCGCTAAATGAATCAGTATTTCTGAATTCGTCGTCGGGTAACCAAGTTTTGATTTGGATTTTTGGGATGGCGGAAATTAGGGCTTTTTCTTGCTGAGTTGGTTGACGAGTGTATCTGTAGCCGTTTCTACCGGTATGATTGTCGCATTGGATAGCGACTTCATAGATGTCTTTACCGTTCCACTTATAAGCAACGATTTTGGCGTTTTTACAGCCGCATTTTTTGCAAGTAACGTGATAATGTTGTTTGTAAATTGGATTTTTTTCTATGGATGTAACGATTCGGTCTGAGCTGGCTTTGAATTTTGCTTGGTCGTAATCAGAAGTTAAAACGTCTATAAAAAAGGCCGTCATTGGGTTGAGGTCAAAAGCAATGGCTTTACGCCCGGCTTTGACTGCCTCGAATGCGCTGATGGCGCTGCCGGCAAACGGGTCAAAAAAGAGACCTTCTTTTGGCGTATAACACTCAATATATTCGCGCCAAATGTTGTGTGGTTTTTTGCCCCAATATTTCATGGCGGCATAAACTTCTGGCCGAGTTTCTTCTACTAATGCGTAATCAATATCGCGTTTGCCCATGTTTAAATTATAACATATTTGCCTGTGTAATTTTTGGTGCCCGCTGAGAGACTTGAACTCTCACGCCGTTGCCGGCACTAGCACCTGAAGCTAGCGCGTCTACCAATTCCGCCAAACGGGCTTGGTGTAATTATACCATATTTTATGATATAATGGGGGTAATTGGAGGTAGTATGATAACAATAAATTTTGACCCAAAGGTGGATGAAGTTAAAACGGCAGAGATATTGAAGGCGATTGCGCATGATAAAATGGGTGGTTGGTTGACGCTGCCAAAAAGGTTTGATATGGGGGAGTTTGTGCGGATTAAGGAGGCGGCGAAGAAGATCCAAGAAGAAAGTGAATATTTAGTATGTATTGGAATTGGAGGGTCGTACCTAGGGCACCGAGCGATTATTGAGGCATTGCACCCACATTCGGAAACCAAAATTATTTATGCGGGAAATTCTTTAAGTCGGCGGGAGTTAGATAGGGCATTAAAAAAAGTGGGAGATCATGATTTTTCGGTTAATGTAATTTCAAAATCTGGTACTACTTTGGAGCCAGCAATAGCGTTTGGTGAATTTAAGAAGAAATTGATTGAAAAATATGGTGAGGAAGAAGCGGCGGGGCGGATTTATGCGACGACAGATCGTAAGCAAGGCGCTTTACATGACGAAGCGGTGGCGGCAGGCTATACTATGTTTGTGGTACCAGATAATATTGGGGGGCGATATTCAGTGCTTTCGGCAGTGGGGATTTTGCCAATGGCAGTGGCGGGGGTGAACGTAGATAAATTGCTGGAAGGGGCGGCAGAAGCGGTAGAAAAGGTAGTAGAGCCGGCGACTAAATATGCTTGGATGCGATATTCGCTAGCTAAGAAAAATTACGATACGGAAGTATTTGCGAGTTTTGAGCCGGCGACGATGTATTTTAATGAGTGGTTGAAACAGCTATTTGGTGAAAGTGAGGGAAAAAATAAGCAAGGAGTGTTGCCGGTGTCAGTGGTGTATTCTACGGATTTGCATTCTTTGGGGCAGTTTATCCAGGATGGAAGGCGAAATTTATGGGAAACGATTATTGATTATCCTACGGACGAAATTAATGCTAAAGTAGTGAAAGCGGTGCAGGTGGCGCATATAGGGGGTGGGATTCCGGTTTTGAATATCGGAGTGTCGAGTTATGATGAAATGGGGTTTGGGGAGTTGATTTATTTCTTTGAGCTTTCGTGTGCGGTTAGCGCAAAATTATTCGGCGTGAACCCATTTGATCAGCCGGGAGTGGAAGCCTACAAAAACGAGCTTAAGAAGTTATTATAGTGCCGGCTTGACTAGACAAGGCAGATTTTAAATGAGGAATATCAGTGATAATGCCGGTGCCACCTTTTTTGGCAAATTTGATAGTGGCTTCGACTTTGGGCAACATAGAACCGGGTTTGAAATAACCGTATTTAATAAGATTTTGTAGTTCTTTGGCGGTAATGCGGTGAATAGGCTCTTGATTAGATAAACCGTAATTGATATAGACATTAGGCACGGCGGTGACGGAAGCGAAAATATCGGCATTTATTAGCTCGGCAAGTTTTTCGGCAGCGTAATCTTTGTCAATAACAGCGTCGATACCTTTGAGTTTTTTGAGAACTTTAGTGCGGTAAACTGGGATGCCACCACCGCCGGCAGCGATAACAATAATACCATCGGCAACTAGTTCTTTGATGGAATTTTTTTCGACAATGTCAATGGGCTTGGGGGAGGCGACGACGCGACGCCAACCGCGGCCGGCATCTTCTTTGACAACCCAATGATTTTGGCGAGCGAGTTTGGCGGCTTCGGCGGGGCCGTAGAATTGCCCAATAGGCTTGGTGGGGTTTTTGAAAGCCGGGTCGTTTTTATCAACTACGACTTGGGACACTATGGTGACAACTTTGCGGCGTTTGCCTTGACGCATGAAAGAATTACTAATAGCTTGGCTAAGCCAGTAGCCAATTTGACCTTGACTCATAGCGACAGCGGTTTCGAGTGGCATAGCGGGGGCATTTTTGGTGGAAGCGGATTCTTCGTGAATTAAAATGTTACCGACTTGGGGACCGTTGCCGTGAGCGATGATAATTTCGTATTTATCGGCAAGTTCGGCGATAACTTCGCCAACAGCTGTAGCGACTCTTTTTTGAGCTTCAGCGGTGGCTTCGCCGTTTTTTTGGAGGGCGTTGCCGCCTAATGCTAGAACTACACGTTTTTTTACCATAAGAATATTATAGCACGAAAATACTTGCGTTTAAAATAAACTTAATATATAATAGATAATATAAAGAAGGGCATCAAATGAATTTTTATGGTAGAGACTTTTTAAGAATATTAGATTTTAGCGAGGAAGAACTAAAATACATGCTCGCGATGGCGAGAAAATTCAAAGAAATGAAGAAGGCGAAACAAAATCATAAATATTTTCCAGAGAAGAATATCGCGATTTTGTTTGAAAAGACTTCTACGAGGACAAGATGCTCGTTTGAAGTGGCGGGATATGATCTTGGCATGGGGGTAACATATCTAGATCCAACCGGTTCGCAAATGGGACATAAGGAATCAATTGCGGATACGGCGCGGGTGTTGGCGCGGCTTTATGATGGAATTGAATATCGGGGATTTGATCAAAAAATAGTAGATGAATTAGCGGAGTATGCGGATGTGCCGGTGTGGAATGGACTCACGGATGAGTGTCATCCGACGCAGGCTTTGGGCGATTTTATGACGATAGAAGAGCATTTTGGACATTTGAAGGGATTGACTTTGGCATTTGTGGGGGATACGCGAAATAATGTAGCAAATTCTTTGATGGCAATGAGCGCTAAGATGGGGGTGAATTTTATTGCTTGTGGGCCAGTTGGGTTAAGGCCATCGGATGAAATTATTGCAAAGTGTCAACCGATTGCCGAAAAAAATGATTGCACGATTACGGTGACGGATGATATAAGTATTTTGGATGGTCGAGCGGATGCAATATATACAGACGTATGGTTATCTTTGGGTGAAGATTCGGAAAAATGGGGCGAGCGGATTGAGTTATTAAAACCATACCAAGTGAATATGGATTTAATGCAAAGAGCGAAAGATACGGCGGTGTTTTTACATTGTTTGCCATCTTTTCATGATCTTAATACTTCAATTGCGCGAGATGTGAAAGAAAAATATGGTTTGGACGAAATGGAAGTAACAAATGAGGTGTTTGAGTCGGATAAATCAATTGTATTTGAGCAGGCGGAAAATAGAATGCACACAATAAAATCTGTAATGTTCTTAACGCTTTGGGATCCTTCTTTAGGAAAGAAGAGTTTGAGTGAGAAGAAACCAGGTTGAAAATTGAAGTGGAAGTGAATTCTGTTTCAATTTTTAAAAATAATGAAAGGAAAAATATCAATGGGAAAAACAATAAGTAACTTTAGCGAAATTAATCCACTGAAAAAAGTATTAATGCATAGACCGGGGGATGAGTTTTTGAATTTAACACCGAATACTTTAGAAAGATTGTTATTTGATGATATTCCATATCTTAAAATTGCTCAGCAGGAGCATGATGCTTATGCTAATGCTTTAAGGGCAGAGGGGGTGGAAGTAGTATATTTGGTGGATCTAGTAGCAGAGGCAATTGAAAATGGTGGTAGGACAGTGCGAAAGAAATTTTTGGAGCAGTTTATTGACGAGGCAGGAGTAACCTCGCCGAAAGTAGTGAAACATTGTTATGATTATTTGAATTCTTTTAAAGATACTAAGGATATGGTGCGGAAATGTATTGCGGGAATTGATATTTCGGAGCTAAAGAAGTTAGGCTCGATATCGGGATTTTATGCAACGCGGGATACCGGACGAATGATTATCGATCCGATTCCGAACTTGTATTTTCAACGGGATCCAATGGCAACGGTAGGAAATGGAGCAACTTTGCACCGGATGTGGTCGGTGACGCGGACGCGAGAGTCGATTTTTATGGAATATGTATATAAGTATCACCCGTTTTATGATGATGTGAAATTATATTATGATCGAAGTGAGCCGTATTGTCTTGAGGGCGGAGATATTCAAGTACTGTCATCCGAAGTAGTGGCGATTGGGATTTCACAACGGACAGAGCCGGACGCAATTGCGAACTTTGCGCGGCGGTTATTTAAAGATAAGTCAAATAATTTTAAATATGTATTGGCAATTGATATTCCGGACGAAAGATCATTTATGCATTTAGATACCGTGATGACGCAGGTAGATGTAGATAAATTTGCGGTGCAAGATGCGATTATGGATATTTCGACAGTGTATGAAATTTCGGCTGGAAAAGGTGGTGAGATTGAAATTATGGAAATTCGTCAGAGTTTGAGTAAAGTTCTGGAAAAATATTTACATTTAAATAAAGTGGAACTGATAAAATGTGGTAACGGACGACGCATAGATGCGGAGCGCGAGCAGTGGAGTGATGGGGTGAACTTATTGTGTATTCGGCCTGGTGTAGTGGCAGCGTATGACCGAAATTATGTAACAAATGCAACACTAAAGAAGCACGGAATTAAAGTGATTGAACTACCGAGTTCAGAGCTTTCGCGTGGGCGTGGTGGCTCGCATTGTATGACTATGGCGTTAGCCAGAGAGGAGGCATGATCAGCAATAGATTTTTGACGATAGGGGATGAATATTAAAATTAAGAGGACATAAAATGTTTAGAAAGAAAAATCGTAGCAAGAGACGTAGTCGAGCAATGCTTTCGGCATACTCGATTATTATGATTTTGATTATTATACTAGGTATTCTTTCTCACGTACTGCCACGAGCACAATTTGCGGTGGCGCCGGTTGAGGGAGATGAGGCTAGTGTGGAAGTAGGTCCGGGTGAGTGGGAAGGCGAGATGCCGACTGGCGGACCAGCGGAATTAAATGGTGAAGCACCGGCTAGTGAGGAGGCTTTGCCTTTGCCGGAAGGTGAATCGGTAGCGCCGGTAGTGGGCGATGAAGTTACTACGGGTGACGAGACCAATGCAGGCAATGAAACTACTGAAGCTGCTGGGGATGAAGTAGTGGTGCCGGAAGCAGAAACTACGGATGGTGTGCCGGCCGGCAATGACCAAGAGCTAGTGGTTGCGCCGGTTGATAGTACGGATGGTGAAACAACGCCAGAAGAGACTTATGATTCTTTAGCAGCTTGTGAAGAAGCAAATGGTGAAGGCGCTTGTGCAATCGTAGATGGTTCTGGTGTAGTGGGGGCGGAACTTTATCAAGTTTTGATTGCTCCGATTTTGGGATTTGAAGACGCGATTGATGTATGTATTTTCGTGATGGTGCTTGGTGGGTTCTTAGCTGTGGTAGCAAAGACTAAGGCGCTTGAAACTGGCATCAAACTGTTAGTAAAGAAATTGCATGGCAAAGAATACATTTTGATTCTTTTGCTGATGTTTATATTCTCAATAATGGGTACGACGTATGGGTTTTTGGAAGAAAGCGTAGGATTTTATGTGTTGATTGCAGCGACGATGTTTGCGGCAGGATTGGACCCGTTGGTGGGTGTGGCGACTATTCTACTCGGTGCGGGGTCTGGTGTACTTGGTTCGACGATTAACCCATTTGCAACTGGCGTAGCGGTGTCAGCGATGAAGGATGCGGGGATAGATTTTAATCAAGGTACGATTATCTTGATTGCGACGGTACTGTGGCTTACGACGTTGGCGATTTCGGCGTTCTTTGTGGTGAGATATGCCAAAAAAGTGCAACGGGATAAAGGTTCAACATTTCTTTCATTACGTGAGCAGGCGGCAGCAGAAAAGAAGTACGGTAAATATATGGAGACTCATGATGAAGTAATTAAGTTGACCGGTAAACAAATTGCAACTTTAGTAGTGTTTGCGCTGACGTTTGTAGTAATGATTGTCGGGTTCGTGCCATGGAACGAGTTTGGTATTACGTTCTTTGATGATTGGACGGGATGGCTAACTGGCGCGTCACTAGGAAACTGGTGGTTCTATGAAGCGGCGTTATGGTTCTTGATCGCAGCAATTATTATTGCGATTATCAATCGGCAGGGCGAGCATGGATTTATTGACACATTTATCGATGGGGCGGACGATATGATTGGCGTGGTACTGGTGATTGCGGTAGCGCGAGGTGCGTCGGTATTGATGGCGCAGACTTCACTTGATAATTTTATTGTAGTGAATGCAGCAAACGGACTAGAGAATTTGCCAGAAATGGCCTTTGTGCCTTTGAACTATTTGCTACATGTAGTGTTGTCGGTGCTAGTGCCGTCATCGTCTGGACTCGCTACTCTATCTACGCCGATTATTGCGCCGGTGGCGGCTACGCTTGGATATAGTACTAACGTGGCAGCTATGACGATTGTGGCGGCGAATGGATTAGTGAACTTAATTACGCCGACCTGTGGTGCGATCATGGGTGGTTTAGCGCTAGCAAAGGTAGATTATACTACTTGGTTTAAGTGGGGGATACGAGTGGTGGCTTGCATTGCGATAGTGAATATTATCGTGTTATGCTTGTTCTCTTTGTAGGCTTTTCTTCAGGAAAGAAAAGTTCAATAAAAGAAATCAGTAAGAAAATTGAGTTGGAAGTGAATTCTAACTCAATTTTTGATTAGAATATTTTAATTTTGTTAGAATTAAAATGATTATGGTATAATAAGGTTATGGATAAATTATCGTATGATGGGCCGGTAGTTTTGGCGGTGCTTGATGGGGTGGGATTGGCGCCGGACTCTGCGGGAAATGCTGTATCGAAGGCCAGGACGGCATGGTTGGGACATGCGTCGAGAGATTATTTGCATGTAGCGCTTAATGCTTCGGGTGAAGCCGTGGGGCTATTGCCTGGGCAGATGGGTAATTCGGAAGTGGGACATAACACAATGGGCTCGGGGCAGGCAATTAAGCAAGGAATTGCACATATTGAAGCGGCGTTTAATGATGGTGAAGTATTTAGGTCGGAGGCTTGGCGAGGAGCAATAACTAGAGTGCTAGATGGTGAAGTTGGTGGACAACGGACTTTACATTTTGCGGGGATTTTCTCGGATGGAGGAGTGCATAGTCATATTTCACATTTGGAACAAATGGTTGAGCAAGCCTATAATGAGGGGGTAAGGCGAATGCGGGTGCATGCGATATTTGATGGGCGTGATGTGCCGCCGCAGGCGGAGCCGAGATTTATTCGGAGATTTGAGGATTTTGCCAATCGCTTTAAAGATGCGGACATTAAGATCGCTTCGGGTGGGGGGCGAATGGTATGTGTGGCGGATAGATACGAAAATGATTGGCGGGTAGTAGCTAGGGGGTGGGATATGATGGTAAATGGAGAAACGGATTATTATTTTCATCGAGCAGAAGAAGCAGTGATGACTTTAAGGCGGATAGATCCAGGTGTACAAGACCAATATTTGCCGCCGTTTGTAATTGTGGATGGCGAGGAAAAGCCGGTAGGGCGAATTGAAAAAGGTGACGCATTAATTTATTTTGATTTTCGGGCGGATCGGGCGATTGAGATTGCGATGGCGTTTACTTACTTTGATTTTCCGTATTTTAACCGAGGGGATTACACGCCAGATGATGTGTATTTTGTGGGAATGACGGAATATAATTCGGATACGCATGTGCCGGAACATAGGTTGGTGGAGCCGATTGTGATCGATGAGACTTTGAATCAGTTTTTGGGTTCTAGAGATATTTCACAGTTAGCGATTAGTGAGACGGTGAAATTTGGACATATTACTTATTATTTCAATGGAAATAGTTACGATAAGGCTGTCGGTGAGGAACATGTGCAGATAGATTCTTATATTGAACCATTTGAAACAAGGCCATGGATGCGATGCGCAGAGATTACGGATGTGGCGTTAGAACGAATGGGTGATTTTAAATTTGTACGGATTAATTATCCGGGTGGTGATATGGTAGGGCATACGGCAGATATGGTGGCGACGATTGTGGCAATGGAATCGATTGACCTTAGTTTAAAGCGTTTGGCAGAAAAAGTGGATGAGCTAGGTGGAGTATTAGTTGTGGTGGCGGATCATGGAAACGCGGAGGAGTTGTTGGATACTAATGGTGCTCCTAAGACTTCACATACGACTAATAAAGTGCCGTGTATCATTTATGATAATACGATTAATAAGGGTAAATATCGGCTTGCGGAAGTAATGGATCCAGGTTTGAAAAATTTAGCAGCGACAATTGCTGTGTTATTAGGGCAAAATGATTATCCGAAATCTTGGAGTCCGGCGTTGATAGAAAACTAATATCTATTTTCGTGAGCGTTTGACTTTGCACTATGTTAGTTTTTGCTGCCACATACTACATTGTTGGCGTGGAGCCAGCCTTCGACAGAGCCGCCGTCTAAATATTCACCAGTGGTGGGAGCAACGCGCATAATGCCACCGTTTTTGACAAAATCGTCGAAGACATCGGTGATCATATATTCTTGATCGGTGGGGCCGAAATCGTTGTCATTGACGTATGTGACGGTGTTTTGTAAAAGCTCTGGAGTCATGATGTATTTGGATACATTAATCATATTGGAGGGAGCTTCGGAAGGTTTAGGGGTGTCAACGACGCCGACAAGGTTACCGTCTTTGACTTCGAGTACACCGTATTTTTCAACTTTTTCAATAGGGATTTCGACGCCAAGAATGGCGGCGTTTTGACCGTCGGAGGCTTTGATGAGAGCTTCAGTGGCAGATTCGCCGTTTGGGTTCCAGATAAAATCATCTCCCATGAAGACAAGGACAGGTTCGTCGATTTTATATTCTTCGACTACTAATGCAATAGGAACGGCGGTGCCGTATTTGCCAGCTGGGTCTTGGATGGTGTAGTGAATGGTGACGTCATCGGGGAGAGTTTTGGCGAGTTTAAGCCGGTCTTCCTTGCCGCGATCAATTAGATATTGATTAAGGGCAAGATTGTCTCGGTAAAATTCTCGAACTTGACAAGGTTCGGCATTACTGATAACCATGTAGATGTCTTTGACGCCGGCTTTGATTAATTCTTGGACAGAATAGTCCACGAGAGGCCGGTTGCCAACTGGCAACATAGATTTTTCAATAATTTTAGTAATAGGTAGTCTTCTTGTGCCCCAGCCTGCGACTGGGATAATGGCTTTTGTAATCATAATATACTAATTATATCACAGATGTGCTATAATTAGACTAATAAGAGTGAGGTAAGTATGCTAAAAATTAAGAATCAGAAGAAAGATCCGATTGTGCCGCCGTTGAGTATTTCGGCACTTTATAATTTGTCGAGTTTTCGGCATTGGAATGATATAGTAGTCAATCAAAAAGAATTTGATTTTACACGTCGCGAGTTGAAATATGACCGCAAGATTTTGGCTAGAACGTTTTTACAATTAGGAGTGAAAAAAGGTGATATTATTACTGTAGCTACTAGTAGGTCAATGTATGAAAATGTGTTGATTTTTTTAGCGGCGAATAAGATTGGGGCAATTGTGAGTTATTTTGACGAAAAAAATTCACGAGATACAATTTTGCATTATTTGGAAGAGTTTAATTCATCACTTTTGATTACTTATAAGTATGGTCCGAAGCGAATTAAGCAAATTCAGCATGATGCGAAATCGGTGAAACATATAATAAATATGGATGGTGAGTTAATTCGGCAGGGTGATATTGACGAAGAGCAAACTGAAGATCTTGAGATGTCGGTGCTAGACCATATGTGGGTGGGCAAACAGACCGTGCGAAAAATTGCGGAAAAATATCATGGTCATGTGCCGCGAAATATTTTTGGTGGCAAGAATGAGGCTTTAATTACTTTTACTTCGGGGTCTACCTCGGGGCCAAAACCAATGGTATTTACGAATAAAGCTTTGATTGCGGCGGCGTTGTTTTCAAAAGCTGCGTCGGGAATTAAAATGTGGGATAAAGAAGTAAAGGATTGGTTTTCGTTTGTTAAATTTGATTGCCCGTATGGGTTTTGGACTTCAACAATGACGCCGATTATTGGCGGGAGCAAAGTGACTTTGACGCCAGATATTGACGAGAATAATATGGCGTATTATTTTGGTAAAGAAATTAGTGTGGTACAAGCGGTGCCGCTACTGTTTGATATGTTGCCAAAGGTTTTGCCAGAGGATTTGGATTTGTCGTCGGTGAAAATGTGTATTTCAGGGGGCGAAAGGCTGGAAAAACAGGCTTCGCTGGATATTGCGGAGTTCTTTGCGAACCATGGTGCGACGGTAAAAATGTGTAATGGCTATGGCGTGGGGGAGTGCCTGGGATCGATTACGGTGGCGGTAGGTTCAACCTACCATCCGGATACGGTGGGGCGAGTGGTGCCGGGAGCGCACGTGGCAGTGCTAGATCCGGAGACTGGCGAAGAAAAGGGCTTTGGCCAGACGGGAATTTTGCATGTTACGGGCAAACACATGTTGAGTCGTTATTTTAACCGGCCGGAGCTTACAGAAGAAAAGTTTAAGATTTTGCGGGGGCGTAAATTTGTAAATACGGGTGACATTGCGGCGGTGTCGGAAACTGGGTTTGTAACTTTGGTGGGACGAGCAACTTTCTTTATCAATAACTTGCCGGACAAAGTTTATTATGAAGTAGTGCGGGCGGCAGTAGCGAAATCGGATTTGGTCAGTAAATGTTATGTAGTAAAGGGGCCGGACAAGAAATTAAAGTTGGCGGCGTATGCATTTGTGGTGACTAAGGAAGGTGTGGGGCATAATAATGAAGTACGGCGACAGATTGTGACCGATTCTACACAACCGTTTTATATTGGGAAAAGGCGGGTGATTTTGAAATCTTATGAAATTCCGCGAAAAGTGATATTCTTAGATGATTTGCCTTTGACGCGGGCGAATAAAACTGATTTTCGCAAGTTGGAAAGAATGGCAAACGAGATGGGGGAATAAAAATGAATTAGCACTCTTGACGTGAGAGTGCTAATTTGCTATAATGGGAGTAGGCAGACAAGTGGTGCTGAAAAAATGAAAAAATGATAAAAATTTGCCTAAAGAGAGGAAAAATGCAAGCAGAATTTAATGAAATAATGAATAATTTGTCAGAAGATGCAAGGTTTGCTTTGCAGAAGTCTGATTATTATGCCAAAAGATATAATAATGGTTATATGGGGACGGAGCATCTACTACTTGGAATTATGGCGATGGATACTTCTACGGGTGCAAAGATGATCCGCGAGGAGGGGGCAACTTTAGAGGAAATGGAGAAGGCCCTCAATAAGGTAGCAGTGGAGGTGCTTGGTTCGGATATGGCAATGATGTCGCTTAGTGAATCGGTAATTTTGACACTACGGATGGCACAAAATTTTGTGAATGAACAGGGATTAACGGTGATTGGAACGGAACATATGTTGTATGCATTGCTTAGCCAGCCAAATTCACGCGCGGCGTTGATATTACACGGGTTAAAGGTAGATAATGAGAAGATCCTGGATGAAATTGAAAGATTAGTGGAGGAACAAACTAAAGACGAAAAAACTAAAGCAGAAAAAGCGAAATATCTCAATAAAAAACAGCTTAAGTTTCTTAGCAGATACGGGAAAAATTTAACGGAAGAGGCTAAACAGGGACACTTGGATACGGTAATTGGGCGGGAAAGTGAGATTGAGCGAGTGGTGACGGTGCTTTCTAGACGGACAAAATCAAATCCGGTGCTAATTGGTGAGGCGGGGGTAGGTAAGACAGCGATTGTGGAGGGGTTAGCGACGCGGATTGCCAATAATGATGTGCCGGGCGGTTTAATTGGCAAACAAATTTATCAGGTGGATTTGTCAAGTGTGGTGGCAGGGACGAAATTTCGGGGGGAATTTGAAGAGAGAATTAAGGGGATTGTAGATGAGGCGACTGGGGATGATTCGATATTATTGTTTATTGATGAAATTCATTTATTGTCTGGGGCTGGCTCAGCAGAAGGGACAATGGATGCGGCAAATATTTTGAAACCGGCTTTGGCGCGAAACACGATTAATTTAATTGGGGCGACGACATTGGATGAATATCGCAAATTCATCGAGAAGGATAAAGCACTTTCTCGGCGATTCCAAACAGTAATGGTGGAAGAGCCATCAGTGGCAGTATGTCTCCGAATTTTGAAGGGAATTAAGAAGCACTATGAAGAACATCATGGAGTAGTAATACCAGATACGTTGCTTGAAACGGCGATTGTGATGAGTCAAAGGTACATTAACGATAGATTTATGCCGGATAAAGTAATTGATATTATTGACGAGGCGTCGGCGATTGCTAAGGTGGCGGCGGATAAGAAGGGTGGGGGTAAATATAAGAAAATGAGAATTGAAAGGTCGACACTAGAGAATAAAATTGAAGAAGCGGCAGAGGCAGAAGATTATGAAAAAGCGGCTGGGTATAAGACGGAATTAGAAAAATTGAAAAAAGAAATTAAGAAATTAGAAAAGTCGGGCGTGAAAGAAACTTCTACGCCAAAGTTGACGGAAGAGAATTTGGCAACGGCGGTGTCTTTAAAGACTGGCATTCCGGTGTCCAAAGTACATGGGTCGGAAATGAAAATGTTAATGGGACTAGAAGACCATATTAAGGAGTCGATCATTGGACAGGATGAAGCGGTGACAAGTGTGGCTAAGGCGATTCGGCGGGGACGCAGTGGAATTGCGGATTCTAGGCGTCCAATTGGTTCGTTCCTATTTATGGGGCCGACAGGCGTAGGTAAGACGGAGCTGGCTAGGGTGATTGCACGGGAAGTATTTGGGGGTGAAAACGCGCTAGTTAAAATTGATATGAGTGAATTTGGCGAGAAACATAATGTGTCACGACTGGTAGGGGCGCCGGCAGGGTATATTGGTTATGATGATGGCGGTAAATTGACCGAGGCGGTACGACGGAAACCTTATTCGGTGATTTTGTTTGATGAGATTGAAAAGGCGCATCCGGATGTATTTAATTTGCTGCTTCAGGTCTTGGAAGATGGGATGTTGACAGATGGTCAGGGTAATAAAATTAAGTTTAATAATACAATTGTGATTTTGACTTCTAATCTTGGCTCGGCGGACATGTATAGAGAAAGCGAACTGGGCTTTACAGCAAAGACAGTAAAAGATAAGAAAGCTTTGGCGGAGGAGTATGAAGAAAATAAGGCCTATGCGATGAAGGCGTTAAAGAAGGTAATGCGACCGGAGTTGATAAATCGGCTAGATAAAATTGAAGTGTTTCACGCGTTGACGCGGAAAGATGTGGAGCGAATTTTTGATAATTTAATGAATGATTTAAAGAAACGATTAGCGACGAAGGGGATTGGATTGAAAGTTGATGCAAAGGCGAAAAATTATTTGATTGAAAAAGGATATGACCCGAAAAATGGCGCTAGGCCGCTTAGGCGAGAAATTGAGGATGAGGTGGAGTCGTTATTGAGCGAGAAAATTATTGCGGGTGAACTTGTAAAAGGTGATATTCCGATATTGAAATTAGTGGGTAAAAAATTGAAATTAGTAAAGGAGAAATAATATGGTAAAAAATTATTTAGTACCAACAGTAATAGAAGAAACGAATAAGGGGGAGCGGGCGTACGATATTTATTCGCGGTTATTAAATGACCGGATTGTGTTTTTGGGTGAGGATGTGAATCCGCATACGGCGAATCTTGTGATTGCACAAATGTTGTATTTGGCGCATGAAGATCCGAAAAAATCGATTAAATTTTATATTAATTCGCCGGGTGGGTCGGTGTATGATGGGCTAGCGATTATTGATACGATGAATTATATTGAACCAGATGTGGAAACGATTGGGATTGGATTGCAGGCTTCGATGGGTGCTATGTTGCTTTCTTGTGGAACGAAGGGCAAACGGTATGTGTTGCCAAATTCGCGAATTATGATTCATCAGCCGTCTTCGGGTACGGAGGGAAAAATTACTGATCAAGAAATTATGCTAAAAGAAGGGATTTTCTTAAAAAAGCGACTAGCGGAAATTTTTGCCAAAAATACGGGGAAGGATTTGAAGCAGGTAGAAAAGGACATGGATCGAGACAATTGGATGAGTGCAGAAGAAGCGAAGGAGTATGGAATAATCGACGAAATAATAAAATAGGAGGTAAATTGTGAGAGTCTTGTGGACGGATGGAAGTGCGGTGCCGAACCCGGGTGAGGGTGGGTTTGCGGTGATTGAAGTGTCTGGTGGTGAAGCTAGGCCGGTGGTGCTAGGTCGAGATGACACTACGACGAATATTCGGATGGAAGGTAAGGCGATGACAGCGGCCATTAAATATGCGGGCGAGGAAGGTTGTGAAATCCATAGTGATTCGGAGTTTTGGATTAATGTACTGACAAAATGGGCGGATGGTTGGAAAGCGCGGGGATGGAAAAAGGCGCGGGGTGAGATTATGAATCTAGACATTGTCAAGGAATTGTATGAATTATATCACCAATATCCAGTGAAATTAGTATGGGTGAGGGGGCATGTGGGGACTAAATATAATGAAATGGCAGATGAGTGGGCTAATCGGGCGCGAATGGGCGAGACGCTAGATATAACGCGCTAGATATGGCGTGTTTGATATGCGTGAAAATAGTATAGGTACTAGATATAGCGTGTGGGGTTGTGGTATAATTAGGATATGAAATTATCAGAGGAATTAATTTATCGGGGATTCAAGGCAGAGACGACGATTGAGAATCCGGGGGATTTGGATTCGCGAAAGGTGAAGAAATTTTATTGGGGAGCGGATCCGAGTGCAGACTCATTGACAATTGGAAATTTGGCGGCACTAATGATGTGTGCGTGTTTTGTGCGACATGGGTATCAGCCGTATTTATTAGTAGGCGGGGCGACGGGGCAAATTGGTGATCCAAAAGAAAATGGTGAAAGAGAATTAAAATCTCTTGATGAGGTGGAACATAATAAAAAATGTATTCGAGAACAGATTGAGCGAGTAGTGAATGGGGGTGATGGCGGTAAGGATGTTGATTTGGTGATGGTGGACAATTATGATTGGTTCCGAGAAATGAAATATTTGGATTTTTTGCGTGAAGTAGGCAAAGCTTTTTCTATGACACAATTATTAGATAGACAGTTTGTGCAGAATCGGATTGGTGAGGGCGGCTCAGGGATTTCGTATGCGGAGTTTTCATATACTTTGATTCAAGGATATGACTTTTTGCATCTTTATCGGGAGCATGACGTTTCGTTACAACTGTGTGGGGCAGACCAATACGGAAATTGTACGAGCGGGATTCATTTAATTAAACGACTAGAGGGGGGCGAAGCGGACGTGTGGTCTACGCCATTAATTATTGATCCAGTAACGGGGCGAAAATTTGGTAAAAGCGAAGGCAATGCGATATGGCTTGCTTCGTCAGACAATGGAGGCGGAAATTATACTTCGATTTTTGACTTTTATCAGTTTTGGTTGAATCAGCCGGATGAGGCAGTGGAATATTTGATTAAGATTTATACTTTGCTAGAATCGGAGGAAATTGAAGAGATTTTACGGCGACATCGTGAACACCCAGAGGATAGAATAGCACAGAAGGCATTGGCGTTTGGAGTAACTAGCGTGGTGCATGGGCGAGAAAGTGCGGAAACAATTGAAAACTTGACGAAAGTATTATTTGCGCGTGAGACGAATTTTAGTGAATTTAGTGAAGATGAAATATTGGAATTTGCAAAATTCTTGCCAGTGTGTGACAAGGGAGTGATGTTGGTGGATGCACTAGTAGAGAATGGGTTGGCGGAGTCTAAGAAAAAGGCGCGAGAATTTATTATTCAGGGAGCGATTACGATTAATGGGGTGAAAGTAAGAGAAGATATTGAGCTCAAGCAAACTGCGATTGTCAAGAAAGGTAAAAATAAGTTTTTGATTTGTCGTTAAAGTAAGATAAGAGGCTTTGCGGGCGAAATAGTTTATTATTGTTCTTGGGGTGGTCTCGAAAATCCAAAAAGTAAAGGCGCGGGGCTATTAACTTTTTGATTTTTTGGGATATTTTCCCAAAAATAATAATAAACTATCGAACTTCTACTCTTACTCGTGGTAAGGATTTGCCGGAGAAGTGGGTTTTCTTGGTTTTGACAAAAGTAACGACGCCATCTTTAGCGGCGTGAATGGTGAAGTTGCGGGACATATAGGTGCCGGGGCCGGCGATTTTAGTGGCGCCGGTTTGACGGACGAGAACTTCGCCGTTTTTGACTTTTTGCCCACCAAAACGCTTAACGCCGAGACGCTGACCAGCATTGTTGTGAATATTTTTGGCGGTACCGCCAGCTTTAACATGTGACATTTATTTTTTCCTTAAAATTAATATATCTCTTGCGACGATTTGGCCATTACGATAGTAAAGAAGCCCCTCGCGCGTTTTATTATTAACATTATACCCTAGTTTATCTAAAAATGCAAGTATTTCGAGTCTTTTGTAGGTACCATCTGCGCGGAGCCAAGCGGGAGCGGCAAGAATGATAGGAGTATTGGGCTTGATTTGGTTGCTTAAATTTTTAAGAAAACCAAGAATAATGGTAGAGCATTCTTGTTCTTGTTGTTTGAGTTTGATATCAGTAGGGATCTGGGACATGGGTTGACCAAGATAGCTTTCGCAAGCGACGGCGTCGATAGGCTGAGACCACTGAAAATCAGTAGCATCGCCTTGTTGAATTTCAAAAAACACTTTTTCGGGACCGGACGTCCTCGCGCCTGTCTTCACAGGGCTCGGCGTCCTACACTCTCGGCAGCAGCCTGCGAGAGTTCCCTCTAAAGTGTTTTTTGAAATCCACTTTATGTTGCGGTTGCTATATTCTACCATGCGTTTATCAATGTCGGTGCCGTAGGCTTGGTAGCCCATAAGGAGTGCTTCTTGCAAAAGAACGCCGGTGCCGCAGAAAGGATCTAGAATGTGAGAGCCTTGTGGTAGGGGTCCGCAAAGGTTAATTAGGATTTGGGCGAGTTTGGGTGGGAGCATACCGACCTTAGCGTCACGAGCGGGGCGAGCTTGATCGCGGCGAGCATAGGCGTTGATATTTTGGACGCCGATTACTTTGTACCATTCTTGATTAAGCTTGATAAACTCGACTTTGCGCTCGTTTTGGCTGGATAGCCCATTATGAAGAGAAGTAGCGGTGGACAAAACTGCTTGACGGTTTTCGACTACACGGACTGAACGGCCGTGGCGAATGAGAATTTTTTTGAGTTTTAAGGCTTCAAGCCTTGCAGATTTATTGGTGGCTTTATTAGAATAATCAGAAATTCCGAAAGTAATTTTGCCGGCAGGTAAATTTTGTAAGAATTCGAGAGGTTTGTAGTCTAGCTTAATAGCTAATTTGAGAGTTCCACCTAGTCTATTAATGTTGGGCTCAACACAAAAATTACGCATTTCGGGGGCTTCACAATGTGATAAATTAGAAATTTTATCACATTGCTGCGCCCCTTCGGCGGTAGAATCTGAGATTTTGCCTTTATGCCTCTTAATGCTGGTGTTTTTTGTGTTGATGTTAAACGATGCTAGATTTTGAGAAATTTTCTGGACATTAGAAAATAGGGCTTCTAGTTCTGAGAGGGAAATTTCGGGTTGGCGGCCGAGGACGGCAAGGTATTTCATGAGTTTAATTATAGCACAGATGTGGTATAATTTGTTTATGGCTAAGAAGAAACGTGTGAGTTTTTCTTTTCGTACGCTGCTAATTATTTTGACGGCAATATTGGTAGGATATGTAATTTATCAGAATTGGCCGGATATTTTGGAAACTTTGGATCATCTGCAAGATGCGAATTGGTTCGTGCTAGTTTTGCTAATTCCGGAACAATTGTTTATGTATTATGCGTGTGGGCAGGTTTTCTTTTCATATCTTAAACATCAGCGGAATGTGAAGAAATTTAGCAATGGAGAAATTTTGAGAATTTCAACAGAGCTAAATTTTGTAAATCATGCAATACCAGCGGGAGGAATTGGGGGGCTGGCGTTTTTGACTTATCGGTTGAAGCCGTTTAACGTGAGTGCGGGGCAATCTAGTTTTCTGTATATTTTTCGCTATGCTATTACGACGGTGATTAATTATTTGCAGGCGTTGATTGCAATAGTGATATTATTGGCGTTGGGACTGATACCAGAGGGGGCGATGTGGATTATACCAGTGGCGCTATTAATGAATGCTGGAGTGGGTTTGGGATTGGGGCTGATTATTTATATTGCGAGCAATAAGAAGCGGATTAATTTCTTTGCGATTTTGGTGGAGCGGTTTACGGGATGGGTAACGCGGATTTTTACTTTTGGACGGCGAAAAAAGATGATAAAAGACGAGAAAGTGCGAGATTATTTTGCTGATATTCATCAAAGTTTAAAGATTGCTAAGGACAATAAGCGTTATTTGAAAGGCCCAATATGGTGGGGGGTGATATATAGTTTTTGCGAGATTGGGACATATTGGATTGTGGCGATGTCGCTAGGGAGGCCAGAACTACTGCCGTTTATTATGGTAGGAGAGGCAATTGGGTCAGTGTTTGACGGAATAGTACCGTATGGGTTGTATGAACTGGGGATGGCGGGGGTGATGATTGCACTAGGAGTAGATTTTCCGACCGCGACAATTGTAACAGTGATGACGCGGGTGTTTACGCTACTATTTACGATCGTGTCTGGGTCGGTGCCGTACTATCAAGCGATTAGGGGTAAAAATGGACAGTCTAACGCCAACTGAATTTTTGAGCGTAGTGAATCAGACGCTGGAATATGCGTACACAAGAGTGACGATAGTGGGGGAGGTGGCGAGTTTTAAGGTGAACCAGGGGAAATGGGTGTTTTTCGATATTAAAGACGAGGAGTCTAGCGTGTCGTGTTTTATGACTTTATGGAACTTGAGAATGCCGCTTGAAGATGGAATGAAAGTGTTGGTACGGGGCGCGCCAAAGGTAACTAAGTGGGGTAAGTTTTCTTTTACAGTGACGGCGGTACAGCCAGTAGGGGAAGGTTCGCTGAAGAAAGCTTACGAAATGCTGAAGAAGAAGTTGGCGGCGGAGGGGCTGTTTGACTCGGCTAAAAAGCGACCTTTGCCAGAGGATTTGACACGAATTGGGGTGATTTCGTCTATGCAGGCGGCGGGGTATGCGGACTTTGTAAAAATTTTGAATGCACGATGGGGTGGGTTAAAGGTGATGGTGGCGCATACGCAAGTGCAAGGGTTGGACGCGCCGGACCAAATAATACGGGCTTTGAAGTATTTTAATGAGCGAGGTGAAGTACAGGTGATTGCGATTTTGCGTGGTGGGGGAAGTGCGGATGACTTAGCTTGTTTTAATGACGAAACGTTGGTGAGAGAAGTAGCGGCATCTAAGATTCCGGTAGTTTGTGGAATTGGGCATGAGGTGGATGAGTCTTTGTGTGATTTGGCTTGTGATGTACGAGCTTCTACACCGTCAAACGCGGCGGAAATGTTGACACGAGATAAAGTTGAGGTAAAGCGAAATATACAAAGGACGGTGCAAGATTTGGGACGAAATTTGGTGGATAGAATAAACGTTATTTGTAAAGAAAAAATGAAACAAATGTTGCAAAAAATACAGGGGGAATGTCAAATTTTGGGTAGCGAAGTGAAGCAGAAGATAAAAATATTAGAAGTATTAAATCCAGAAAAGGTATTGGCTAGGGGTTATGCAATATTAAAAGGTAAGATTTCACCAGGAATGCCCATAAAAATTACAACATTTGAACAAGAAATTAACGCTGAAATAAAGGAGGTTTATGAGCGAAAAAAAGAGTCTAAATAGTAAAATTGCGGAGTTGGACCACCAGGTGGAGTGGTTCTATTCGGATGATTTTGAGCTAGAAGAAGCGGTAGATAAATATAAAACCGCAGCAAAACTAGCTAGGGAAATTGAGCAGGATCTGGATAAACTAAAAAACGAAATTGAAGTCTTGGCGGAAGATTTTAGTAAATAATTGCAAAATGTAATATATAGCGGCAATTGGTGCCGCTATTTTTGTGGGAATTTTGAGGAAATGGGTTGGCAAAGTGGGTGAGAGTGTGTATAATGGTAAGTGCAACAATTAGATATATTCATCGTGAAAGCCGAGGTTTTAAATTGGCTAATAGAATATGAAAATGGCATCGTTAGAAAGTCAGTATGTTCTATTAGCTATCGGCTGGTGAATGTATCTGATTGTTGCACCTAACGGTGCCATTTTTAGTGTACGCCTTTCATTACAAAATGGCACCGCTGGGGAAATTAAAGGTAACAAAGGCGGAGGCAAACATGAAGGCAAAACCTAAAAAAATAGCAACATATCCAAATAATACTTTTAGACACTTCGTGTCTTCCACCGGGCGTCGTCTCGGTACAGAAAGTAAAACTTTCTGCACTCTCGCCTCCTACGGTGGTCGGGACCGGAATCATAAGGATATCCCTCTAAGCATTGTTTGGATATGTTGCTTAACTGTTTTGTTTAGTCTTATTAGTGTTCCTACATTTGCCCTAGAATATAGTAGCTCTGCTGGAGTAAACTTTACTATTAGTCCTTCTATTAGTGTAAGTGTTTCTGGTGACCTTATTATAGACGAATTAGCCCCAGGTAGTAGTAATGATAGTAACGTAATCAATGTAACAGTTCTAAGCAATAATAGTACTGGCTATACATTATCTAGTACTACAGGTAGTAGTACTAATAATTATACAGACTTAAAACTGGATGGTAATAGTAGTGATAATACTAATAAGTTTACTAATCTAAACACTAATAAAGCCTCTCTATCTAACTTTGATAATAACACATGGGGATACTCTTATTCAATAGACTCTGGTACTAATTGGATTAGTGGTAATACTGGTAGTACAGCCAATGGTTATAATGGTCTACCCATCTACTCTAGTACTGGTATTAAGCTAGTAGATACTACTGCTATTGGTACTAATACTATCAAGTTTAAAATAG